>CAZPQA010000188.1:0-4415 GCA_964588535.1 uncultured Desulfobacteraceae bacterium | reverse complement strand
GCCATACCGGCCAAATTAATCAGCATTGATGAACACATGGGCACCGTTGACATGGAAGGGACCCAGAGGGATGTCAGCCTTCTGCTGCTCCAGGACGCGAAAATCGGCGAATACCTGATTGTCCATGCCGGGTTTGCCATTCATCGTGTCGATGAGTCGGAAGCTCAAGCGTCATTGAAACTGCTGCGCGAAATGGCGGCACTGCCTGAAGCCCGGAAACCATGAAATTTCCACACTTTTATTCCCCTGAAGGTAAAACGCTTTTCGCTAATGTCTTGACAGCGGCAGCCATATGCCACTATACTTTTTCTGATTTGCCTGGCTTTAATTTCAGTTATCATGTAAGATCGAAGAAACACAAATTCATTACGGAAGGAGGTGAAACCTAGATGATTAAAAGATTCAGTATTCTTTTTACGGCAATTCTTACCGGGTTGGCTTTCTTCTCTGTGGGGACCCTTATTGCAGCGGAGGAACAAGCTATTCCCGATAAGCTGGAGATTGAGAATAAGGGCTATAAGAAAGATAAGAAACGTCCCGTGGCCTTCAGTCACAAAACGCATGAAAGCCCAACCAAAGATAAAGGGTATGGGGTAGCCTGCGTTGATTGCCACCATGTGTACAAGGATGGCAAAAACGTGTGGAAAGAAGGAGATCATGTCGATAAATGCATCAAATGTCATGATCCCAAAAAGAACACCGAAGAAAACGGTGTAAAGGTCATCAAGCTACAGAATGCTTTCCATAAAAACTGCAAGAACTGTCATAAGAAAGAGAAAAAAGGTCCTTTCAAAAAATGTAATGAATGTCATGTCAAGAAGTAAATGCGTCGATCCTCACGCGCATAAGGCTTCAGTACAGTTTAAAGCCGTCTTCCCATAAGGGAAGCCGGCTTTTTTCATGGCTGTCAACAGAAACAAACAAAAGCGCCGCAGTTTGACCGGAGGTCAAAAGCTGCGGCGCTTTTTCTATTTTGTTAGGGTAGACGTCTCTTATATTTCGGTTATGACAATGGCTTCGTGCTCACACACCTCAATACAGCTTTCACAACCCAGACATTCTTCAGCGTTTACGGGATCGGATTTATCATCCACCATCTCATAAACGTCCACGGGGCAGACTTCGATACATTCTTCGCAACCTTCACATTTCTCTTTATCGACAACTACTTCATAACCCATTTAATTTATCCTCCTGATTTATATTAAGGTACCTTATGTAAAGAAAAAATTTAAAACGCTCTCGCAACCGCGGCTTAATTAACAGAGCAGGCCCTCGGTGTCAAGCCTTTTCATCTTAGCCTGGTTTGGTTTATGCCGCCGCTTCCTCTTTAATGGAGACGGCAATCTTGTACAGAATCGTCAGCACAAAAAACCCTGCCGCCAGCACACCGATGGTGATCAGGATTTCGGGTGTGGTGGGCCAATAGGGTGTTACGGTGTCAAACATGGTGGGCGTAAATCCACCCACGATCAGCCCAAGCCCCTTATCAATCCAGGTAGCAACAATTACTGAAATACACGCAATCGCCAATGTATCTTCCTTGCGCCGCGTCGCCGGGACGATCAACAGAACCAGCGCCACCACGGCAAAACCGGTAGCCGTCCACATCCAGGGGGCCAGTTTTCCGTATCCGTCCAAACCATGGAAAAGAAATTCAAACGCATGCATGTGCCCCGGGATCTGGCTGTAAAAAGCCGTAAATACCTCAAGCAGAAAGAAAAACACATTTAGAATCATGGCGTAGGCGATAATGCCGCCCAACGTCTGGAGCTGCTCCTTTCCGGGATCGAATTTGGAAACCTTCTTGACGATCAGGCACAACAGCACCAGCAGGGCCGGCCCCGCGCAGAACGCGGAGGAAAGGAATCGCGCAGCCATAATGGCGGTCAACCAAAAATGCCGACCGGGAATGCCTGCATACAGAAATGCCGTCACGGTATGAATGGTGAACGCCCAGGGAATGGAAATATAGGCCAGAACCTTGATCCATTTCTGATATTTCACCCCTTTTCTTTCAGCGGCCAGCACGTTCCACCCTACGACAATATTCAACAGCAGATAAACGTTGAGTACAATCATATCCCAGAACAGGATTGAATTAGGGGTCGGGTAAAGAATAACATTCATAATCCGGACCGGATTGCCCAAGTCCACGAATACAAACAGAAGACACATGAGGATGGCGGCAATGGCCAGAAATTCACCCAGAATGGTAATCCTGCCGAAGGCTTTGTAGTCGTGCAGGTAATAGGGTAGAACCACCATCACCCCCCCGGCGGCGATGCCCACGAAATAGGTGAGTTGTCCGATATAGAGCCCCCACGATACGTCTCTGCTCAAGCCCGTAATCCGCAGGCCTTCATGATATTGATAGATGTAACATCCGGCACCAATCCCGATCAAAACAAGCAGAAAAACGAGCCATGACCAATACCCTGTTGTTCCTTTTAGCGCTCTGTCAAGCATAACCTACCTCATATAATATAAAATACGTTCGGTCCGGTACCCAAAGCGGGCTTTCTTCTTATGGAATAGTGGTCCCGGAGCAGTTTTCTAACATTGGACTCAGAATGCGCAAGATCACCAAAGTTCAACGCGCTCACCTTGATTTTGTCACAGGCCTGCACGCATGCGGGAAGCTCTCCTTTGGCCACCAGTTCGGTGCAGAAGTTACACTTTTCAACGACGCCCTTTGATCTTTCCGGATAGGCTTTATTGGTCGGATAATCAGGATTCAGGTTTTTCGGGGCCCTCCTGGGGTCGCCCCAGTTAAAGCTCCTTGAACCATAGGGGCACGCTGCCATGCAAAACCGGCAGCCGATGCAGCGATGCATATCCATGGCGACGATACCGTCCTGTTCCCGTTTGAAGGTTGCCTGGGTGGGACATACCCGAACGCATGGGGGATTGAAACAGTGATTGCACATCAGGATAAACGGTTTGCCCTCGACGCCCTCGTCGATGAATTCGTTGGGATTATCCGGAAATACATGTTCATATTCATCCTGCCAGATCCATTTAATGGCATGCTGAGGACTTCCCCAGTCCGGCACATTGTGCTCCCGGTGGCAGGCCACCATACAATCTTTACAGACCTTCTTTTCCTGTTTGGCCAGGCATTTCCGCATATCGATGACCATGCCCCACCGTTTCCCCTGGGTCAGTGGGATGCCTGTCATAGAGGCTTCCAATTCCCCCGGAGCGAGGATGTCAATGGCCGCTTTTCCCCCGAGACCAAACAGGGTGGCGTAGCCCGTTATCTTCAGGAACTCTCTTCTGTCTACCCCCATTACTTTTTCTCCTCCGGCGCAATATGACAATCCCAGCAATAAGGATCAACGCTCACATAGTTGTGACACTGGTCACAGAATTTGGTTTTGTCCGAATGGCAATCCATGCAGGTCACCTGCAGGCTCTTGTAATAAATTTTGCCATCCGCTGCCTTGTAATAACGCTCTCCGTCCCTCACGGCCGTATTCCGCCATTCGTCCAGCATGGTAAAGTGTGATTCTCTCATATAGGTCGTTGGTGCTACACACACTTTTGCGGCCTTGGCTTTTTCCGTTAACTGCGGGTCAGGCGCTTTGGCGGAAGACCCCGCGTTATAGATAAAAGGGGACAGGAACAAACCGATACCAATAATCAGGCCAACAATAATCTTGCCTCCATCATACATCCTCTTCATCCTCCATTCCCGGCAACGGTTCTAAACGCAAATCAGTGGTTCGTTTCTTCTCTCCATCCAGTATCAAGGCATTGCCCACCAACTCGTGGAGCCCAGTAACATCCATTCCCGGCACCCAGTAATCCATGGATGTCGGTAAAACCGCCCGGTCGATGGCGCAGATACAGGCCAGCATATTAACGCCATACTTTTCATGAACATACTTGACGGCATTGGCCCTGGGGAGCCCCCCACGCATCCTGAGTTCCATGTCTTCACCTGCATTGAGGCCGGACCCGCTGCCGCAGCAGAAGGTCTGTTCCCGAATGGTTTCAGGGGGCATATCATAGAAGTTGTTGCAGACATTATTCATGACGTATCGCGGTTCCTCAAGAAACCCCATGCCTCTCGCTGTGTTGCAGGAGTCGTGAAAGGTTACGACCTTGTTATCATTACGGCTGGGATCCAGTTTTAATTTATTGTGTTTGATAAGATCCGCAGTGAACTCCACCAGATGGATCATTTTTGTGGTTTTGGCGTTTTCAAAGACCGTCCCGGTGATGGGCGACTTGGGAACTTCCAGGAAATCCGCCGGTCCGTTCCAGGTGTCCATGTACTGGTTTAGCACCCGCCACATGTGGCCGCATTCACCCCCGATAATATATTTAACGCCCAGCCGCTTGGCCTCATGGTACATTTTGGCATTCAGCTTTTTGGCCATTTCATGGGATGTGAAAAAACCGAAATT
>CAZPQA010000187.1:0-4417 GCA_964588535.1 uncultured Desulfobacteraceae bacterium | reverse complement strand
CAATCTTCATTCCTGCAAATATAGGCGCCCCTGCCCTGCCCATTTCCACGATTATCTCTAACGACCATGCCACCGGGATCTAAAACCAACCGAATCAGTTCCCGTTTATTTCGTTTAGCCCCACAGCATATACATGTTCTGATGGGGATGTGTCCTCGGTTACGACTCATCAGTCGATTTTTTCGTTACCGGCGTATCCGGTTCATCGGAATCTGATGCCCCCGCTTCGGATACTTCCCCCAAATGGGGTTCACCCTGTACTACCGCATCTTCTTCAGAATTCCCGGCTTCCAATTCTTGAACATCCTCTATTTCCGATTCCTTTGGTGCATCATCGTTTGGCTCACCACGAAGGTTGCGATTCGCCTCCGCTATAAGTGCCTTGGCTTTCTCTTCGCTAATCCCTTTGACCACCACCAGGTCCTCAACCGTTGAACCTGCCACATCACGAGCGGATCGAAAATCGGAATCATATAATTCGGTGGCGGTTATTTCACCCACGCCACTCAAAGCCAGGAGCGATTTATACCCCTCCTTAAGTGCGTCGTTATATTTTGTTTCACCCACCACATCCAAACGCCATCCCGTCAATTTTGCCGCCAGTCGAACGTTCTGCCCTCGTTTTCCAATGGCCAGGGACAACTGGTCGTCGGGAACAACAACCTCCATGCTGTGGTTATCCTCATCCACAATGACCCGGGTAATTTCAGCGGGCGCCAAAGCATTGCATATGAATTTGGCCGAGTCGGGATCCCAGGTCACGATATCGATCTTCTCCCCACGCAACTCTTGAACCACTGCCTGAACCCGTCTCCCTTTCATACCAACGCATGCACCCACGGGATCCACATCAGCATCTTTTGAGCTGACGGCGATTTTTGCCCGGCCCCCGGGTTCACGGGCCACCTGCATGACCTGTACAATCCCTTCGGAAATCTCAGGCACCTCATTTTCAAACAGAATTGCGACAATATTGGGATGGGTTCTTGAAAGAATAATCTGAGGTCCGCGGCTGATCTTTCTCACATCCAGGATATAGGCCCTGACACGATCGCCCTGTTTGTAGGATTCTCTGGGAATCTGTTCTTTATGGGGCAATTCCGCCTCCGCACGCCCCAGGTTGACAATGATGGCGCCCCTGTCAAATCGCTGAACGATCCCGTTGACGATTTCACCCCGTCTGTCGATGAAATCATCATAAACGATATCCCGCTCCGCCTCTTTCAGCCGCTGCATAATGACTTGCTTTGCGGATTGAGCCGCGATCCTTCCGAAAGTGTCCGGATCCATCTTGATGCCCAGGCTGTCTCCGATTTCAGTGTCAGAATCCAGTTCAAGGGCTTCCCCAAGGGAGATTTGAAGGTGTGCATTTTCCACTTTTTCAACCACTTCCTTAAATTCGAATGCCTCAACTTCCCCCATCTCATCATTGTAGATGACCTCAAGATCGTATTCAGTACCGTATTTTTTCCTGGCTGCCGCCTTTACCGCTTCCTCAAGCGCCCCAATTAATACCGCCTGGTCAACACCTTTTTCCCGGCTTACCTGGTCAATCACCTTTTTTAAGTCAGAAACCATTCCCTTACTCCACCCTATAGTTGAATTACCTAATTTTCAAAATCGAACACCAAATTGGCCTTATTCACGCTTTCTTTAGAAATCCGAACAACGGTGTCGTCCAATTTGAGTTGCAGCGTACCGTTTTCAAAGGATTGAAGAACCCCCGAAAAATTCTTACGCCCCTTCAGCGGGACGGCTGTTTTGACCTTGATCTTCTGCCCGATGGCCCGGAGAAAATCCTTTTCTCTTTTAAGCGGCCTGTTGAGACCGGGAGACGATACCTCAAGGACATAGTGATGCTGAAGCAGGTCTTTCACATCCAGAAGATTTCCGATTTCGCGGCTGACCATGGCACAGTCATCCAGATTAATACCGGTCGGCCTGTCCGCATAGATACTGAGGACCCGTCTGCCTTGACCGGAACGGTATTCCATATCCACCAGCTCAATCCCCATTTCCGCCAGAACCGGCTCGATAAGCCGCTCTATCTCTTTTAACACGGATTCGGTCATCTATTCTCTTCGTTACCTTGAGACCTTTGGTCTCGCCTCAGCTTTTCCCTTTCTTCATGGCCCAAAACCACGAAAGCGGACCAAATGGCCCGCTCCCCCTGTGCAGACAAAATTGTAGGGTGCCTGATGACTTAAGCCCGTTTCCGGAAGTTTAATGCATCATGAAACACCAAAAACCGCGTCCGCAATTCAAAGTAAATCAACCCCACCATGCGACGGGGTCAACAACCTTAAAAAGGGGGAATCAGGATTCACCGAACTTTCAGGCCTCATATGGAGCGGGCAACGGGGTTCGAACCCGCGACCCCAAGCTTGGGAAGCTTGTACTCTACCAACTGAGCTATGCCCGCACGATATCCCTGATCCAGAGAGTGTGTGAAAACGAATACACACCTGCAAGCGGGAAAGTTAATACAATCGAATCCGGCAGTCAAGCTATAATTTGTCTTTTTCAAGTCATGTGATGGCGAAAAACACGATTGCAGTGGATCTTCCTTCCTTTAAAAATCTTGACATTTTGAAGGGACATGCATACTATTTTTGTCCATAAACCACCGGGGTCAAACCCGCATAATGATAATTTAAAACAGGAGAGCATAGAATCCTTGGAAGATGATCCCGAAAAAGGGTTTTTAGACCGCGTCAAATCTTTTTTCAAGAGAAAAAACCACCTGGACAACAGCAATGATCTTGCCGAAGAAATCCATGACCTGATGGATGAGGGGCAAGCCAAAGGCCTTATCAGTAATGAAGAGTCTCACATGGTCTACGGTGTACTAGACCTGAAAGAAACAAAGGCCCACTCCATCATGGTTCCGCGCACAGAGATTTCATCCGCCCCCGTAGACTGCACACTGGGGGAAATGATCGGTCTGGTCAACGAGTGCGGGCATACCCGAATTCCCATCCATAAAGACGACATCGACCACGTGGTGGGGGTTCTCCATGCCAAAGACCTTTTGCGGCTTCTGGGCGGGGAACCCGATTCAAAAATTCCGTTTGATATCTTCAGAAAACCATTCTTCGTTCCTGAAAATCGCAAGATCAGTGAATTACTGAAAGACCTTCAGGAAAAAAGAACCCATCTGGTTGTGGTCACCGACGAATACGGCGGCACCGCCGGTATCATTACAACCGAGGATATTCTGGAGGAAATCGTGGGCGAAATCATGGACGAACACGACCATGAAGAGCCCCTTCTCTCCATCCTCGACGACGGCAGCTTTATTGTGGACGCGCGACTGGAGATAGAAAAACTGGAAGAGCAACTCAAGATAAACCTGCAGGAGGGAGACTTCGAATCCGTGGGCGGTTTCATCATTCACCTCCTAGGGAAAATTCCAGAAAAAGGTGAAAAAATCTCTTATAAAAACCTTGACATGACCATTCAAGAAGGAGATCAACGGAAAATCGAAAAGGTCTTGATTACGCCCAAAGAAGATAAGGGGTCAAACCCCTCGGTTCTACCCTCAAATTCAGAACCCACCTGAGCAATTTCACATGACGTCAGCAACAAAACAGAGCGCCCTTTCCCTTCGCGACCTGTTCCAGGCCATTCTTTCCGGTTTATTGCTGACGGCATCATTTCCACCGGGAAAACTTTCATTTCTCGCATGGATTGCCCTCATCCCCTTGCTCGTATCCATTCGGGACAAAGCGCCCCGCAGCGCATTCAAATTGGGGTTTATCGCGGGGTTTTTTCATTTCATAACCCTCATGTACTGGATCATCGTGGTCCTCAAGCAATACGGGAACCTCCCACTTGCCATCAGCCTGTTGGCGCTCCTGCTGCTATCCCTTTTCCTGGCCCTTTACCCGGGATTGTTTTCATGTCTTGCCTGTCAGACGAACCAGACGCCTTTCTCAATCTTTTTCATGGCAGCCTTCTGGGTCAGTCTGGAATATGCGAGGGCCCATCTCGTTACCGGATTTCCCTGGTGTCTGCTGGGCTACAGCCAATACGAGCACCTCACCGTGATTCAAATTTCCAACCTTTTCGGGGTATACGGCGTTTCCTTTCTGATCGTTCTTGTAAATGGCCTGATCTTCCAATCCTTTTTCAGGAAAAAAGGGACGAAACGCACCTTTCTGAAATGGGAGTGGCTTTTCGTGGTACTGCTGACAACGGGCACATTAGCCTATGGGTTCCATCAGGTTGCGAAAAAAAAAGCCCGAACCAAAACAGCCCCGCAAATCAACGCCGCCGTGGTACAAGCCAACATTGACCAGTCCGTCAAATGGAAGCCAGCCTATCAGTCACAGACCCTTCAAACATATTTCAACCTCAGCCGCTCGGTCGCTGATTCAAAGCCAGCCTTGATCGTGTGGCCTGAAACGGCGCTTCC
>CAZPQA010000186.1:0-4477 GCA_964588535.1 uncultured Desulfobacteraceae bacterium | reverse complement strand
AAACCAACTTTTTGAAACTGGCGCGCCTGAATGCGAGGGCCATCGGGGAAGCGGGCATTGAAGAGGTGGTGACTGCGTGCCCCGAATGTTATCGAACCCTTTGCCGCGATTATCCGGAACAGGGGATTGATCTGAATTTCAAGGTCACCCACATCTACGATTTTCTTGAAAATGAAATCGACAAGGGGGCCGTGGGCTTTAAGTCTTTGAATCGCAAATTGACCTTTCAGGACCCGTGTCGGCTCAGCCGCTTTGAAAATCGTCCGGAACTGCCCAGGAAACTGATTGACCGGTTGAACCTGAAAGGTTTCAGTGAAATGCGGGATCATGGGGCCAACGCCATATGCTGCGGCAACAGCGCCTGGATCGGCTGCGATTCATTCAGCAAGGCCCTTCAGGTCAAACGTATCGGGCAGGCAAAAGAAACGGGGAGCGATCTGTTGATCACCGGCTGCCCCAAATGCCAGATCCACCTTCGCTGCGCCATGGAAGATCCGTTTAAGGGGGAAGCGCTTAAAATGGAGATGATGGATCTTACGAGTGTTTTGGCTAAGACCATAGAGTGGGAATAGGAAACAGAGGAAAGTATGGAAGCACAGACGGCTGCAAAAAAATATGAAGACCCGGCCAAAGATCTGCCCCGTATCGGCGTTTATGTCTGTCATTGCGGTTTAAATATCGCCAAGACCGTGGATTGCGAAAAGGTGGCGGCCTTTGCTGAAGGGCTTGAAAATGTGACGGTCAGCAAGGATATCGTTTATGCCTGCTCCGAGCCGGGACAGCAGGAGATCAAGGATGATATTCTTGACCACAGCCTGGACCGGGTGGTGGTAGCATCCTGTTCGCCCAGACTTCACGAGCCCACCTTCAGACAGATGCTTCAGTCTGTCGGCATTAACCCCTATCTCATGGAAATGGCCAACCTGCGCGAACAGTGCAGCTGGGTGCACATGCAGGAACCGGAAGCGGCCACCCAAAAAGCCCTGGACCTGGTACGGATGGCGGTTTCACGCGTTCGCCTGCTGGAGCCCTTGAAGGAAGACACCATCCCCATGACCCAGCGCACCCTGGTCATCGGCGGGGGGATCGCCGGCATTCAGGCAGCCCTGGACCTGGCTGACAACGGCTATGATGTGGTCCTGGTGGAGAAAAGCCCCTCCATCGGCGGGATGATGGCCCAACTGGACAAAACCTTTCCCACCATGGACTGCTCCATCTGAATACTGGGGCCGAAAATGACGGATGTCGGTCGACATCCCAGGATCACACTGTACACCATGAGTGAAGTGGTGGATGTCAAAGGATACGTAGGAAATTTTGACATTCGCATCCTTAAAAAAGCACGTTATGTGGATGAAAAAGAATGCACTGCATGCGGGGACTGCGCCAATGCCTGCCCGGTGATCCGGCCCGATGAATTCAACCTGGGCCTTTCTTCACGCAGGGCCATCTACTCCCCCTTTCCTCAGGCCGTTCCCTCCTCCTATGTCATCAATGTCAATGAGTGTCTGGGGCACAATCCGGTGGTGTGCGCCAAGTGTAAAGATGCCTGCGACAAGGAGTGCATCGATTTTCACATGTCCGATGAAGAGATCATCGAAAATGTGGGAACCATCGTGGTGGCCACGGGGCTTGACGTGTACGATCCCACCGAGATGGACGAATATGCCTATTCCCGGTTTGAAAATGTCCTCACCAGTGTTGAATTTGAACGGCTCATCAACGCGGGTGGTCCCACACAGGGAGAGCTGGTGCGACCCACTGACCGGAAAACGCCTGAATCCGTTGGATTCGTTCAGTGTGTGGGGTCCAGATCCGCCCGAAAAGGCGGCAGTTACTGCTCTAACACATGCTGTATGAACACGGTCAAAAGCACCCTCATGCTCAAGGAACACTACCCGGACATGGAGATCAAGGTCTTCTATATCGACATGCGGGCCTTCGGAAAAGGGTTCGAAGATCTCTATACGCGAAGCCGCCGGCTGGGAGTGAAATACATTCGCGGCCTCCCCGGAACCGTGGAAGAGGATGACAACAACGGGTTCCGGGTCGCCGTGGAGAACACTACCACCGGAAGCCTGGAAATGCACAATCTGGACATGCTGGTTCTCGCTCTGGGTATGAAACCCGCGGCCAAAACACAGAAGCTTCAGGAGATGTTGGGCCTGCAACTCACGCCGGACGGTTTTTTCCTGGAAGCGCACCCCAAGCTGCAACCGGTGGATGCGGCCACCCGCGGCGTTTTTTATGCGGGATGTGCCGAAGGACCCAAAGACATCAAGGAAAGCGTCACCCAGGCCTCCGCAGCGGCGGCCCGGGTCATTCGCATCATGCACAAGGGGGAAATTACCACCGAACCCATTACGAGCATGGTGATCGAGGAAAAATGCAAAACCTGCGGCATCTGCGCCGAGGTCTGTCCTTACAATGCCATCACCGTGGATGTGAAACGGAAAATTCCCGCATCCGTGAATACGGCAGCCTGTGCCGGGTGCGGCACCTGTGCGGCGGAGTGTAAATTTGACGCCATTATTATGAATCATTTCACCGATGAGCAGATTCTCAACCAGTCCCATGCGCTTCTTGAAACCGAGCCGCAGGAAAAAATTCTGGTATTTGCCTGCAACTGGTGCTCCTATGCAGGCGCCGACTATGCAGGCGTCTCCCGGTTGCAGTATCCCCCCAACGCTCGCCTGATCCGAACCATGTGCTCCGGCCGTGTGGATGAAAAATTCATCTGGGACGGGTTCAGAATGGGGGCCCCGGTCATCCTGGTGAGCGGCTGCCATATCGGGGACTGCCACTATATTGATGCCAACCACTGGACCGAAAAGCGCGTCAAAAAAGTCCACAAGAAGATGATAAAGCTGGGTATTCGCCCGGAGCGGCTTCAGCTGGAATGGATCAGCGCCGCGGAGGGGGTGCGGTTTGCAGAAGTGATGACGCGGATGGAATCCCTCAGAAATGATGTCACACTTGAAGAAATTTATGAGACGGTTCGGGTCCTCACCACCGAGTGATATCCCAAAACATGCCCACTGAAAAATCCAGACCCCTGATAAGAGCCATTTTCAGCCGTCGCATGCTGGTGGCCCTGATCATGGGATTTGCCTGCGGGCTGCCGCTGCTGTTGACCATCACAGTGCTCCAGGCATGGATGAAAGAAGCGGGGGTGGATCTTACGGTCATCGGCATGATGGCCCTTGTGGGTCTTCCCTACACGGTGAAATTTCTGTGGGCCCCGCTCCTGGATCGCTACACCCTTCCCTTTCTGGGACGACGGCGGGGATGGCTCGTGGTAGCTCAGCTGGCCCTCATGTTTTCCATCGGGGGCCTGGGGCTGACAGATCCCGCCAACAACCCCTGGATGGTGGCTTTTGCTGCTTTTCTGGTCACTTTTTTCAGCGCATCGCAGGATATTGTGGTGGACGCCTACCGCCGGGAAGACCTGCCGGATGAAGAACTGGGACTGGGATCCTCCCTCTATGTGAACGGCTACCGGATAGGCATGCTGCTGGCTTCCGGGGGCGGTTTGATCATGGCGGATCATGTCTCCTTTCAGATCGTCTATCTCATCATGGCGGCCTGCCTGCTGCCGGGAGTGCTCACCACACTGCTGACGCCGGAACCACCCACCCCGCTGGGTCAACCCACAACGCTTCGTGAAGCGGCCATCGATCCCCTGGTGGAATATTTCACCCGGCCGGGGGCCCTCTGGGTATTGGCCTTTATCCTCTTTTATAAAATCGGCGACACCATGGCCAGCGCCATGACCATACCGTTTTACCTGGATATGGGGTTTTCAAAAACCGAGATTGGCACTGTGGTGAAACTCTTCGGGTTCTGGGCCACCATCGGCGGAAGCCTGGCGGGTGGGGTGGCCATGATTCGATTGGGAATCAAACGGTCTTTATGGATTTTCGGCATTTTACAGGCCCTGTCCACCGCCGGTTTCGTTCTCCTTGCGCGGGTGGGCTACAGTATTCCACTCCTTTCAGGGGTCATCGGGTTTGAAAACTTGAGCAGTGGCATGGGTACCACCGCCTATGTTGCCTTTATGGCCAGCATCACCAACAAAAAGTTCACCGCCACCCAATATGCCCTGCTCAGCAGCCTCATGGGCATCCCCAGAGTCCTGGCCTCCGCCCCTACGGGCTTTCTGGCCAAAAACATGGGATGGGAACCTTTTTTCATCATCTGCACCCTCATCGCCATACCGGGATTGCTGCTCCTTCTCAAAAAGACCCAGGATTTTCAGTGAGCAATTTTTCGAGAAAACTCTTGAGAACACAAAAGATCGAAAATCTGATTGAGTTCATTTCAATTAGGACCCGCCAGCTTTCGCTTTGGATACCGGAGAAAAAATGATACAGTTATTCGAATATGAAGACATTTTCTGTTGTAGCGAAAGAAAAATAACGTCTGTCATGTGACGAAAATGGCCCGAGCGGTGTATGTAACAGGAAGAGAAGAATAA
>CAZPQA010000185.1:0-4524 GCA_964588535.1 uncultured Desulfobacteraceae bacterium | reverse complement strand
CGAAGGGTCTTTCGGGTAATACCCAGTCTTCTGGCGGCCTCGCTCTTGTTGCCGGAGGTTGATGTGAGGGTTTTGAGGATGGTTTCCTTTTCCATTTTTTCAAGTGAAACGCCCTCATCCGGTATTTGCAGGGATGAATCAATACCCTTTTCTTGCTGAAGGTTCTGGACCTCCAGGGGTAGGTCTTCGGTTTGTATATATTCAGATCGACTCATGACCACGGCCCGCTCCACCGCATTCATCAATTCCCGCACATTCCCCGGCCAGCCATATCGCAGCATTTGATCCATGGCGTGCGGAGAAAATCCTTTAACATCCTTGCGGTTTTTTCGAGAAAAACGTTCCATGAAATGACGTGCCAGCAAGGGAATATCTTCTTTTCGGTCGGCCATGGAAGGCACTGCCAGTGTCACCACATTCAGGCGGTAATAGAGATCCTCACGGAAACGACCGGCCTCAATCTCCCGGAGAAGGTCTTTATTGGTTGCAGCGATCACCCTCACATCCACTTTAAGCAACTCTTCGCCGCCGACCCTGAAAAACTCCATTTCCTGCAGGGCGCGCAAGAGTTTGACCTGCATGGATAATGACATTTCACCCACTTCATCCAGAAAAAGACTTCCACCGTCTGCCTGACGGAACTTCCCTTCTTTACGTTTGTGTGCCCCGGTAAAAGCCCCTTTTTCATGGCCGAAAAGCTCCGACTCCAGAAGGGTTTCGGTAACGGCCGCGCAATTCAACTTTATAAAAGCCTCATCTTTTCTCGGGCTGTTATAGTGGACGGCTCCGGCAATCAATTCCTTGCCGGAGCCCGATTCCCCGGTCACCAGGACGGTGGCTTCCGAAGGGGCCACCTGGGCCACGGTTTCCAACAGATCGACCATAACCTGGCTGCGGCCAATGATGTTCTGGGTATCGAATTGATGTCCCAGTCGCTCTTTCAGGATGCGGTTTTCCTCTTTCAGATGCCGGTGATCCATGGCCCGCGCCATAACCAGACGCAATTCATCAAAGTCCAGGGGTTTGGTCAGATAATCATAAGCCCCTTTCTTCAGAGCCGAAACGGCCGTTTCGACGGAGGAATAGGCGGTCATAATGATGATGGGAATGGCGGGGTTATAGCTTTGAATCTCTTCCAGGGCTTCAAGACCAGAGACCTTAATCATACGAATGTCCATCAATATAAGGTCGAATGCTCTCCCGTGGACCTTTAAAATGGCCGTCTGGCCGTCATCCGCCTCTTCTATTGCATAGCCCCACCCTGAAAGAAGGGTGCACAACATGATTCTGTGGGCATGGTCATCGTCTACCACCAGGACCGTTCTTTCTTTGTCCGTCATGAATTTAATCCTCCAGGGCTTGGGGGATGACCATGGTGATGGTGGTCCCTTCCCCGCGCTGGCTTTTGACCTGGATTTCCCCTTTGTGAGATTCTATGATCTTGTGCACAATGGCAAGCCCCAGGCCTGTTCCAGAGGTTTTTGTGGTAAAATAGGGATCAAATAAATGGGGCAGGTCTTCTGGTTTGATCCCCGGACCCGTGTCCGACACGGTGATTTGAATGCTCTGATTTGTGTCCACCCGACGAAACGCCACGGAAAGATCGCCCCCCCCCTCCATGGCTTCCAAGGCGTTCAGGTATAAATTCAGGAGAACCTGCTTGATCCTGTCCGGGTCAATCTGCACGGTGTTGATACGGGGATCACTTTCCACATTCAGGGCGATACCCTTTTGTCGGGCGTCCCCTTCAACCATTTTCATGGAATGGCGGATCAGGCCGTCCAGCTGTGTGGCCCTTTTTTGAATGGACATGGGCCGGGCGAATTCCAGGAGCTGCCCGATGACCCGATCAAGCCGTTCTACTTCCTGGATCATGATTTCGGCGGTCTGCTGGTCTCTCGGTGTGTCACGGTACCGTTCTTTAAAATAGGTGGCAAACCCCTTGATGGAGCTTAACGGGTTCCTGATTTCATGGGCCACCCCTGCGGCCAGCCTGCCGATGGATGCCAGGCGCTGGCTCCGGGCAATTTCCTTTTTGAGGTGCTGGATCTCGGTTAAATCCCTGAAAAGGATCACCCACCCCAGGGCCGCGCCGTCTTCTCCCGTCAATGCCGTGCCAATGACCTCCAGGGGCAGGTTCCTTTCATTGTTGAGAGAAGCCTCCAGCTCCCTGTTAATGGGTCCCGATTCCGTTTTTAGCTGGTTGAAGAAATCCTGGAAAGAGAGGGGTAAAATTTCGGGGAGTCGCTTTCCAAAAGCTTCATCGGCGCTGATGCCGAGCATGGATTCGGCGGTCTGGTTGAAAGAGGCGATCTGTTCTTCCGGATCGATGGCAACGAGCCCCATGGGCATGTTTTCAACCAGGTTGTCTGAAAAGGCTTTGACCCTGGAAAAGGAGGTCCTGGCGGAACGATAGGCCTGCGCCATAAACAGGGTTACGATGCCGGCAAACCCGATGAGGAGAAAAATAAAGCCCATGAAGATACTGTTGCGAATGTCTTCTCTGGCGGCATCTTCAACCGACGTCATGTCCAATCCCACAAATATGACCTGGGCCCCGCGGCCTTGAGCCTTTTGGGGGGTCATATGACGTTGGCACCAATCGCCGGACCCCATCCTCGGGCCATGTCCGCTGCGTCTGCCCTGCATGGGAACGAACTGGCGAAACACTTCAAAAACCTTTTTTCCCTCACCGGTATAAACCTCGCGCCAGTGAAGGTTGTGGGATTGGGAAATCCGGGGTAAATCAAGGCTTTCACCATAAGACTTTCCGATATTGGCAGGATTGCTGTCGGCCAGAATCTTTCCACCTGCATTGGCCACCAGGATAAAGACAATATCCTTTTGCTGGGCGGTTTCCGAAAGCAATCGCTGTACCTGGGCGCCGCCCCATCGCATGCCCATCATGCCGGTTCGGGCGCCGGCCTCAAAGGAGCGTATAAGTGCCGCCCCCTTTTCCTTTAAAAGAGAAATGGTGTTTTCTTTCTGGCGGTTGATGGAATCCACCGTCACGAAGAAGAAAATAGGTGCCAGGACCAATACGGCACCGATGATCACCCAGGGGGGAACCGAGAGTATTGGTTTCTTTTTATTGATGTGATTCATCATAATGGTCCTGATAAGCAAGAACGGTACCGGAATCAAAAAACCGGTCTGTGACAAGAAATATTTTTCCAGAAGTGCCGCAACCCATCACCCATGTGGATACTTTGTACCCACCCGGATACGCGGACCGGGTACAAAGTATCCTCTTTTTTAATGATCGCTGCAAGGCCAAAAATCGGATTTCGGGTTAGAAATCATGAAAACCCAGTATTTTCGGGGAGTTGAATTTTATTCTGTTCATTTGGCACGACCATTGCTCTATAACGACTTCAAGGATTAAAAACTTTTAAAATTTTGGAGGTGCATCATGAAAAAATTGGTAACCGTTTTAGGCGTATTTCTGTTGGTTGGTGTTATGGCTTATCCCGTCTTTGCAAGAGGTCCCGGGTGGGGTTATGGCGGCGGCGGTCCCGGTTCTTGCTGGCAGGATCGGGGGGGCTATCACGCTGTGGCTCCTGAGCAGCAGCAGAAGCTCAACACTCTGGATCAGAAATTTTTCAATGAAACTTCAGCCACGAGAAACAGCATCTGGAAAAAACAAAACGAAATGACAGTTCTTTTAAATGGAGAAAATCCGGATCCGGCAAAATTGCAAACCCTGCAGAAAGAAATCAGTGGACTGAAGGCGCAGATGGCTGAAAAACGCCTCGCCTACAGGCTTGAAACTCGCAAGGTGGCGCCGGCGGGTAATTATGGCGGGGGCTACGGTAGAGGCCGTGGCGGAAACCGTGGGAACCAGAGCGCTGGAAACTGGGGCGGCCGTTGTTGGAATTAGCCTTCCTCCTTTTCAAAAATGGTTGACCCCATGGGGGCTCTTCATCGGAAGAGCCCCTTTTTCTACTCCCATGCGATCAATCAGAAGCACCATATGGTTCATAAGACGTGAACAGATGAACTGACTGATGATGGCGATTTCTTCTCCCACCTGATTGTATTTAATATCCATGATATCCATATAAAGACGGTTTACAGAGGGGTAGAGATCTCTGGCCGGATCAAAGTATATGGCGCGGTAAGTGTTCTTGCCCAGGAGGATGACCGTGAAATCTGCTTCCGGACAGACCTCACGGATGACCTTTGTCGCATTTTCCGGATAAATGACAAGGGGCCTTTTGTTTTGAATGCAAAAGGCAATGTTCTTCTGCGAAATCTGGTGCCAGAGCTCGCGCCACTGGCGTTCCGTGAGTTTCGGGTATGGTGGCTTGGAGAGTTCTCTTTTGAGGATTTCCCGGGTTGTTTTGAGGATTTCCTTTTTCAGTTTGATAAACATGTCTTCCAGAAATTCCGTTGGTTTAAAGCCATACTCGGACAGGGATGGGCGGTTTTTTCCAAAGATAAACGCTTTGGTCATGGAGGGCAAAAACGCAATTCTGACCGTGTCTTTGTTTCCCCGGCTTCCGATGGGTTTGCATCGGAATT
>CAZPQA010000184.1:0-4536 GCA_964588535.1 uncultured Desulfobacteraceae bacterium | reverse complement strand
AAGCGCGGGAGCGGCCGCTTCCCAACCGTAGGTATGGTGGACCAGCAAGGTGCCGTCCAGGTCGGTAAAAACCAGATGGGATGGCGGAGATAAATTCCGGGTGAAAAAAGAATCAACCATGAATTGTTCCGTTCCCACGTTAGGAAAAACGTCTTTTCTCACTTTCCACCACTTCAATCAAATCGTAAAAAATGGTCGGCAGTTTATTGCTCACCCGTTCCCAGGAAACCGTTTGGGGGGTTTCAAAGAGCTGTTTTTCGGTTTTATGTTCCACTGCCAGGATGGCCTGGGCCAGCCCGTTTTTGAGGAATTCGCCGAATTCATTGTGGGAATTGACAAACCTCAAGAATTTCTCCGTCATGCGGTAAGGGGAGGTGAGCATATCCCCGGCTTCAAGGATGGAATGGGTGAAAACTTCCTTGATCAAAAATTCTTCTTTATCACGGTCGTAAGTGAGGCCGCTGAAATCCGCGTCATCTGAATACTTTTTGACCTGTTCTTCCGCCACGGCCTGGTAAGTGACCGTCAGGTCCCTGAAAAAGGTATCGGAGATTTCCAGCCCCTCTTCAATAATCAAGGCATTCATAAGGGTTGTGACGATGTCAATGGCCATTCGGTTAAGGCCTTTTGTGCGGTCTTGGCTCGAGATATCCTGATGTTTATGATCGAAAGGATCTTTGGTGAACATGACCTGCGCAGGCGCCGAAGATTTTCGATACACTTCGATGAGGGTGAAGATCTCCACACCCCAGTTGGTGGCAAACCGCATCTTTTTCAACAGGTCCACATGAAAGGCCACCTCACCGCTGAGTTGATATTTGAAACTTAGCAGAAAGTCGATGAGGTTCAGCATCTTCTGGTCTTTGGACTCGCCGAATTTTCGTTTTAGTGCGATGAGAAGGGGATCAAGCAGAAGCCTTTTAACCCGACCGTAGATCTGGTTATCCTTAATTCTGGAATAATAGGCCTTGGAAAAATCATAATTGAGGGCCACGACCGGATAAAAGAGTCGGTCCAGCTGAACCCGCTTAAAGGTTCGAATGTCCGCGTCGATGAGGCCGATGGTTTCCGCGCCTAGGGCCATGGCAATCCCGAAGCTCAGAAACATGTTTTTCCCTTTACCCGGTTCGCTGATATTGAATCCTGCCTCGTTGAGCTTTTCGTAAATGTTTCGGAACCCCGGACCATCATTCCACTGAATCGTGTAATTCTGGATTCCAAAATTATTGATGAGATCCCGCAGCAGCAATGCCTCCTCTTCCGTGGCCCGGTCAAGGCCAAAGATGATCTCGGAGACATAGTTGATATCTTTGAGTTGAGACAGAATATTTTCAAATACCGGGTGGTTGGCCGGATCCGTATATTCGCTGGCCAGAAGCGGCAGAATCAGGACTGTTTTTTCCCACCTGGAGTGAAGCGTCAGCTGTTTTCTCAGATGCTCTCGATCCTGTCGAAGAATATGAAACGATGTGACCCTGCTGTTATTTTGAGAAAAATCAGAAATAACCGGTCTCCTTTTTTATTTTTCTGAACTTAAACAAAACCATAGGGTTTGTCAACACTCCATTGGTGCTTCAGGAGGGTCTATTTTTCTTTGGTTTTGTGTCACGGGATTTTCTCTTGAATGGCCTATTGAAACCTGGTAGGTATCATGTCCGTAGTCAAGGGATTTGGTGTCAGGTCGAAAGAATTCGAGGGAAGAAACAATGATTCCATCAATTAAAGCGTGTTACTGCTTCATGGATAAATATCGCATGCTTGCCCATATTAAAGCCCATTCAGTTGTTGTGGCAAGGGTGGCCCGCATGCTTGCCCGGGGGCTCCAGGAGGTGAATCCGGACATATCTGTTTCAAAAACAACGGTCGGCGCATTGTTGCACGATATCGGCAAAACGCCATCATTGAATTCCGGACGGGACCATGCGAAAATTGGAGAACAGATCTGCATTGAAAACGGATTTGATGAAATTGCCCCTATTGTGGCGGAGCACGTGATGTTGAAGAACTACCGTTTAAATGGTGACGATTCTGAAAAGGAAGTGGTCTTTTATGCGGATAAACGGGTCAACCACGACAGGATTGTTACCCTTAAAGAGCGGGAGGACTATATCCTTAAACGTTACGGACGAGATCAGGAAGAACTCTGCCGGAAAATCAAATTAAATTTCAGGCTATGCGGTCAGGTTGAAGAAAAGCTGTTCAGCAAATTAAAATTCAGCCCCGAATCCCTGATGAAAATGGACGGGGCTGAAACCGAGCGCTTTGAAAGGAGCCTGGATATCCCAGGCGCTCATTAATCCTTACTTTTCTTCTCTTTTTTCTTCTTCTTTTTCTGCTGACGTTTGCTTTCAGCGGATGCTTCCTCTTCCTTTTTCTTCTTTTTGGATTTCTTGGGCGTGGCCGCTTTTTCAGCCCTAGCTTTGGCCATTCCTTCCAGCTTTTTTTCTTTTTCCTCGATGGCCCCGAGCCGATCGCGAGTTTCCCTTATTTTGGCGCGGATTTTTTTGATCTCGGTGTCCTTGGCGATTTTTTCAGGTGCAACCTCTTTTTCGGCCAACAGAGCGAGCCGCTGGTTCAACTGTTCTTCCCAGTAGCCCATTTGAGCCAACCGTGATGCTTTGTCTTTTGATGCCATTGTTTCATCCTTTCTTTACGGTAATGGTTTTCGCCCCGGGGGTTTTTATCAATCCTGCCCGGAATTCGGCGAAATCGAGACCCTTCTTATCAGGAAATACACCAATAGTAAAGAACCCCGCATCAATTCTTCTGAAGACTTTTTAAAGAAATGCTTCAATGGGCCTCAAACCGGCCCTATTCCCGCGTCATGGATGCCACACACTTGGGACACTGCTGGTCGTAGCAGGGCGTTCCCATCTGGTGGGGCGCCTTTTCGCCGCAATCGGGGCAAACGCAGTTTCCGCCCGGTCCGGCTCCGCTGCCGCCTCTGCCTTTCCCGCCACCACCGCCACCTTTTCTTTGCCCACCTTGGCCGCCTGGTCCTGTTCCGTCTCCTCTTGGCATGGTCTGTTCCTCCTCGTTTTGGGTGCTTCGTTTTTTGTTGCTTGTCACTCTTTATCAAAAACTTCCAGCCAGGTCCTCCCATATAGCTTTTACAGCCCTGGAGCCCTGCCCTTGTTCGTCAAATTCAACGATGGTTTTTCCCTCAACCATGGCGTAGGTAAAGCCGGGATCAAAAGGAACGCGGCCCATGATTTTTATATTCTTTTCTTTCGCAAAGGCCTCAATGGCCTCTCCCATCTCGGGGTTGATATCGAATTTGTTGACGCAGAGCATGGCAGGCACTTTGAAAAATGCGGCCAGCTCCGACACCCTTTCCATGTCATGTTTACCCGAAACCGTGGGTTCGGCCACGATCAACACGGCCGATGCGCCGCCCAGGGAAGCAATTACCGGGCATCCCACACCGGGAGGTCCGTCCGTGAGTAACAAATCCATGTTCTTTTTTTCAGCCAGTTCTCTTCCTTCCTTGCGAATCAGTGCCACCAGTTTTCCGGAGTTCTCTTCGGCTAGCCCCAGGCTGGCGTGGGCCATGGGGCCGAAACGCGTATGGGAAATGAACCACTCGCCGCAAGTGTTAATGGGGAACTCTATGGCCTTTTCAGGGCAAAAATAACAACAGACCCCGCAGCCCTCACAGTCCATTTCGTCCACCACATAATCCTCGCTGATGGCATCCCATCGGCACAAATCTCGACAAAGACCGCATTCGGTGCATTTGTCCGGATCAACTTTGGCTGTGTGCCCCGAATCAAAATCATGGCGTTCTTTTACCTCGGGGGCCATAATCAGATGAAGATCCGCCGCATCCACATCCGCATCGCAAAGGACCTTGCTTTCGGCGAGGGAAGCAAACGCCGAAACAATACTGGTCTTTCCCGTTCCTCCCTTGCCGCTTATGATGACTAGTTCTTTCATGAAATGCTCCTGTTTACCCTGCCATTTCGCTCAATATCCTGGTACAATTGGACAAATTTTTCTCGCCATTCCGGCATGGCTTCCACAATCATGTCGCCCCTTGAATACGCCTCGGCAATCTTTCGATCAAAGGGGATCTCCATCAAAACCGGAATACTTTCCTTTTTGGCATAATTCAGAACCCGGTCATCCCCCATATCCGATCGGTTGATGACCAGTCCGCAGGGAATGCCAAGAATTCGGACGGCCCCCACAGCCAATTTCAAATCATGGAGACCGAAAGGCGTGGGTTCGGTTACCAGCAGCACAAAATCCGCACCTTTCATGGAGGCAATCACAGGACATGAGGTCCCCGGAGGGGCGTCGATAATGGTGAGGACGTCGGGGCGCGTGTATTGCCGCACGCTTTTAATCAGCGGCGGCGACATGGCTTCGCCCACACGCAGCTTTCCATGAACAAATTCCAAACCATTGCGATGTCCTTTTTCGATACGGCCCAACTCCCGCGTCGTCTCGGTGATGGCCTTTTCGGGGCAGACCTCCACACAGCCGCCGCAGCTGTGGCACATCTCAACAAAAGGCAGCACGGTCTCTCCAATC
>CAZPQA010000183.1:0-4603 GCA_964588535.1 uncultured Desulfobacteraceae bacterium | reverse complement strand
TTTTCCCCCGCAGTTCTTTCCGAAGCATCTTATTTTCGCGCACAATGGTTCGTCGCCCGGAAATCCGCTCAATGAGAAATTGCAGTTCATCTAAGTCTATGGGCTTGCTGATATAATCGGATGCACCGGCTTTCATGGCACCGACGGCCGTTTCAACAGTACCGAAAGCGGTCATCACCACCACATCCACCTCCGGATTCAGTTCTTTTGCCGCCTGAAGCAGGGCCATACCGTCCATACCGGGCATTTTATAGTCGGTCAACACCAGATCTATACGATCTTTTTCCAGCTTTATGAGGGCACCCACCCCATTTTCAGCTTCCGAAACCGGGTACCCTTCATCCTTCAGAAAATCTCGAAGCATTTCCCGCTGACTCCGTCCATCTTCCACCACAAGAATATTGAGTTTTTCAGTCATTTAAGAGCCTCAGCAATAAATAATTGTGCAAGATCATTTACTTGCCACCGGAAGTACAATTTCAAAAGTGGTCCCCACACCCGGGGCACTCTGAACCCTGATTTCCCCGCCGTGGGCCTGAATAATCTCATGGGCCAGGGCGAGTCCCAGGCCAAGTCCTTTTTCCTTGGTCGTAAAATCCAGATTGAAGATTTTATCCACATCATCTTCCACAAGGCCCGTGCCGGTATCGGATATGGATATGACCACCTTATCTTTTTCTTTTGAGCGCATCAGAATTATCACAGTCCCAGGTCCTGTAATGGATTCCATGGCGTTCTTCACAATGTTTATCAGGGCCTGCTTGATTTTATTTCCGTCCATCAACATCATGAAACAGGATTCGGTCCCCTTTGTCTGGAGCGCAACCCCTCTGGAACGCGACTCCTCCCCCATGAGCGACCCCACCTGGCGAACCAGATCCGCAAGATCGACCCTTTCCAGTTTCAACTGACGTCCTTTTGAAAGCCCGAGAAATTCTTCAACAATTTCGTTCAGACGCCTGATCTCATTACGGATCACCGTGGAAAGCTGCTGCAGGTTGTCCTGATTGAGGCGCTGGCAAGCCATGCTGATGGCATTGAGTGGATTGCGGATCTCGTGGGCCACGCCCGAAGCCAGACGGCCCATGGCCGACAATCGCTCGGCCTGGTGAAGACGACGCTCCATCTGCTGTATTCTGGCGATATGGCGATTCTGGTTTCTGTAAAGGAACCACATGGAAAGTACCGCCATGAAAACCACTAGCCCCATGGCGATCATACCCCAGCGTTTTTCTTTTCTGATCATCCGGTCGAGACTATCCGTATTGAGCCTAAGGCGCGCAATCAATGAGGCGCCCTCGCCCAACGAGAAACTTTCGATCATCATCAGCTGCTTTCGGCCATTCCAGATGACCCTTCCGCCGGAAACACCCTCCTGCTTCTCAAAGGCAACTGAAACGGACGGCTTCTCATTGGACAGTTCCAGACACAGCCCCGATTGAAAAAGGGTCAGCCCCGAGGCATCCCCGATCAATAAACAATCGGTATTTGAAGGCATCCCTACAGCGTCTACAGCCATTTCCACTGCCATTCGCAACTTCCAGAAAAGAAATGACTTATGGTCAAAAACCAGAGCAACAAACCCTTTATTGTTTTTGCGACGAAGGGCAACAAACCGTGAGGAACTGCGGTTATTTAGGGGCTCGAATATCTGGATTTTCAAATCTTCATGATCCCTCACCATGGTTGAAATTGCATTTTGAACCGTATTGGGCACAGATTGTTTTTGAAACGTCAAGTCACCTCGATCATCGAATAAAGCCAGATTCCACAAACCCTGCCTGGATATGAGCGATATCAATTTCTCATGGCTGAGGGTCCCATTTCCTTTTTCATGATCAATTCGCTGTGCCAACTGCAGAATTGCCATCACCATGGACTCCTGCAGGGAAAGGCGCAGATCCTCGAAACCCGTTGAAGTGGTTCCAGCAAAATCCAATTCCTGGATATTGTTCATCTGTTGCAGATTAAATCCCGTTGCCTGTTGAACGGTTCTGATAAAATCAAACCCCCGGTTCTCCATATACGCCACAAGGGTTTTGTCGAGTGTTCTGAAATCCATGGTAGCCATGGTGAACAAGAGTGCTACGAAAACAAGACATACGCCTGCCAGCGCCAGGGGCTGAAGGAATGGGCCTCCTGAACGTCTCTGTTTTCTTGTTGAACGTTCTCTTTCTTTTCTCATGGACCAAAGAATACCCGTGAAAGTGAAAAAAAGTCAATCATCACGTCCGTTCTTCGGTGGATCCGTTTCGACAGTTTTGTCGCACGCTCTTTCTCATTTTCGACAATTGTTGCCGCTTCGTCCTCCTGACCCTCTTCTTCAACAGGCCCTTTTGAGGCCAGAATGTGGGAATATCCCCAAAAAAACCTGCGGGGAAATGTTTGGCATACTTTGTGCTTAATTGTATTTCAGAAATTGAGAGATTAAAAGAAATGTCAACTCAAGAAATTAAGGAGATTAAAAAAGATGAAAAAAATGAGCATTATTGCAGCACTTCTGATGGTGGTTTCCGTTACGACGTTGGCCATGGCAGGCCCGAGGCATAAATTCTTTGACGGAAGAGGGCATTTGGACCCTGCCGTGACAGAAGCCCTGGAACTGACCAATGAACAGACTCAAAAAATTCAGGCCCTTCACGAGGCGGCAAAGAAAGAAATTATACCTGTAAAGGCCCAGTTTGCCACCAAGCGGGCGGAAATGAGATTGTTATGGACACAGGCAACCCTTGACGTCGCTAAAATCAAGGCCACTCAAAAAGAACTTCAGGCGCTTGGAATCCAGATTCGCGATACTCAGACGGATATGCGCATCGCCTTTCGAAACCTCTTGACCCCCGAACAAACCTCAAAGCTCCTGGCCATGGGTTTTGGCAAAGGTGGCCACTATAAAAAAGGTGGCGGTTATGGCCAAGGAAAATCAGGCGGTTATGGCAAGGGACAAGGCCGCAGAAATTGGGGGAACCAGTACGGCGAATACCCCAGGATCAGGTAATAGAAGCCAGGATCATCAGAATGGAAGAACCCCATGCCAGGCCTTTCCTGCCACCATGCTGAAGAGTGTTGTGGCGGAAGGGCCGCCCATTTCATTCAAACGAAAACCGGTTCATCTCACCTGATTCCATGTCCACATGCACCATGACGTTCCTGAAAGGTCTTCCCCGGTTAAGAAGAATTTTGATCACCTCCATGGCCTGAAGGGTCGCCACAAAAGATGGTGTGACCGCCGGTACCCCTAAGAGCGCCTCAGGACTCTTCTCCGAGCTCTTTTCCACATTTCCTGTGCCATAGAGCAGAGAAAATCCTCTGTCTTCCGGGAAAATGGTCATCAACTGTCCTTCAAAGCCCGCCACCGCCCCATGGACCAGCGGAATTTTCAGTGATCGGGCTGCCGCCTGAATGATGAAACGATCCGGCACATTGTCCAGAGCATCCACAATCACATTCGACTCGGCCAGGATCTCTTTGGCATTCGTCCCATCCATTCGATCCTGATGCACTTGGACGTCAACACCGGGGTTGACATTCTTAAGTACCCGGACTGCCACTTCACACTTGGGTTGGCCCAGGTCCGGGACGCTGGACAGGGACTGTCGATTCAGGTTGGTTTCGTCAAAACGGTCCGGGTCCACCACCACAAGATATCCGATTCCCATCCTTGCCAGCAGCAGTAGAACCGACCCACCAAGCCCCCCCGAACCCACCACGGCCACGCGTGATTTCACCAGTTGGAGCTGTTCTTCCATTGAAACGGTTTCCCGGTTCCGAATATATCGATGGGGACAGATTCCGGCGTTCAGCGCCGCTTCATATACAACCCGAACACTGCAATCGAAACGGACTGCCACTTCAATAGCCGAAGCATCTTCCAGGACCCGCACCTCACGCCCGGCGGCATCATGAATGGGTTTTGACCGCTTAATTACCCATTCATCCATGGGCTGCTTTCCTGTTTCCCTCATTTACGCGACCTCTGCCCCCGATTAAACTCCGCCTGATAGATCTCTCGCTGCTCACAGTTAAGTCGATCAATGGTTGCCCGTTCCTCCGGAGTAAGGGGCCTGTTTTCACGAACCGCCCTGGCTTCCATCTCCCGAATCCGCTCATAGTGTTTGTGCCCCTTTTCAATACTGTACTGCCTAATTTTCCTTAAATGCAATTGAAGTTCAGCAATATGGCCATTGGGCATAAACAAATTCAGGTGAATATCCCAAAAACCGCTGGGCAAAGGTTCCAGTGCGCGGTCTTTCAGGCGAACCACCTCATAACCCTGCTGCAATATGAATTGGAGGGCACGGTAAGCCTGATCAACATCATCATATTCGATGGAACTGCGGGAAATGTCCATCAGCAGCGATGTGTCCCCGCCCAATTCCACCTCAATTTTCTCTTTGGCCCGTTTTCTACCTTTGAGTCCGCCACCGGGAGGAAAAACCGCAGTTCCCCCGGTACTTGCCGCCACTGCACGGGTCATCCGCTTAAGATCTTTATCGGCAACGGCAGCTTCCTGATAAAGGGTATCCAGGTCATGGGTATCTTGTCTGGGGACCTTGCCGCCGACCTTTTCCGCCACAACTTCCCGTGCCCACAGACTGGTGGACAA
>CAZPQA010000182.1:0-4788 GCA_964588535.1 uncultured Desulfobacteraceae bacterium | reverse complement strand
ATGGGCCACGCTACCTTTTGAAACCGGATGGCGGCACCATTGATCTCATGAGAAGCGCCGGTTCACCGGCACGAACCGCACAATCGGGACCTGCTGCCAGCGTTATGGGGGCACTGGCACTGGATGGATGCAGAGGGGCGACCCTGGTGCTGGACGTGGGCGGAACCACCACGGACATGGCTGTCGTTCTGGACGGCATGCCCCTGCTCAATCCCCACGGGGTTAAACTGGGCCCTTATAAAACATTAATCCGGTCCATCATTACCCATTCCCTGGGAACGGGCGGAGACAGCGTGATTCAGGTGAAAACCGACGGCAATATGACCGTGGGGCCTTTGCGAAATGGTCCCCCGGTTGCATTCGGGGGTGCCGTGGCAACACCGACGGACGCGCTGGTGACGCTCGGGCTTTTAGAGGTGGGAAACAAAGGTGCGGCAAGCGCCGCTATGGAAGACCTGGGCAGCGCTCTAGGCTGCAACGCCGAAGCCGCTGCGGATCGCGTTCTGCAACAAATGGCCGAGACCATTGCCCAATCGGCCAGGGCCTTTGTACATGATATCAACGCCCAGCCGGTTTATACTATTCACCAGGTTTTAAACGAGGAAAAAATTGAACCCACATCCGTCCTCATCATGGGCGGGCCCGCCCCCCATATAGCCCCATACGTGGAAAAGGCGCTGGGGTTGCCCTGCCGTGTACCGCCCCATTATGATGTGGCCAACGCCGTGGGGGCGGCTGTTGCCAGGGTCACGGCACAAGTGACCCTTCAGGCGGATACGGAAAGGGGTTCGGTGATCATTCCCGAGGCCGGGGAGGAGCACAAAACCGATCGTCGCTTTGATATGGACCAGGCCATCGCCATGGCCCGAAAAACCCTTTGCCGACAGGCCATGATGATCGGGGCGCAAGACAATTCACTGGAAACCTCCATCACGGAAAAACAGGTCTTTAACATGATTCGAGGCTACCGGACGGTGGGTCGAAACATTCGCCTCAAAATGAGCATTACGCCGGGACTCATTCCCCAATGGAAAAGGAGCAAAGACGCATGATAAGCGCACAACGCAAAACCGGATTGGTCTTTTTCCCGGCGTTTGACTGGGCCATCAGCCCTGAACATCCCGAGCGCGAAGAACGTCTTCTCTACACTCAGGATCAGGTCATGGAGGAAGGTCTGCTGGATATTCCGGGGATTGTAGAATACCGTGTACGCCCCGCAGCTTATGAAGACATTCAACGGGCTCATTTCTGTGTTCCCGACGAAGCCGCCGTCACCACGGAGAGTCATCTGATATCCGCCGGCGGCTGTCTTGTGGCTGCGGATGCGGTTTTAAAAGGGGAAGTGGAAAGCGCTTTTGCCCTGGTTCGGCCGCCGGGACACCACGCCATGCGCGTGGTTCATGGCAATCGCGGATTCTGCAATATCAATATTGAAGCGGTCATGGTCGAATATATCAGGACCCATTACGGCATTCGAAAAGTAGCCATTGTGGATACCGACTGCCATCATGGCGACGGTACCCAGGATATTTACTGGCACGATCCCGACACCCTTTTCATCTCCATTCACCAGGACGGCCGCACCCTCTATCCGGGTAGTGGTTTCCCTAATGAGTCCGGTGGGCCCAACGCTCAGGGGAAAACCGTCAATATTCCGCTGCCCCCTCAGACGGGTGAAAAGGGATTCCTTTATACTCTGGATGAACTGGTGATGCCGCTTCTGGAGGACTTCAAACCCGAAATCGTGATAAATTCGGCTGGCCAGGACAACCATTTTAATGACCCCATTACCAATATGAACTTTTCAGCCCGCGGGTATGCCATCCTGAATAAACGCTTAAAGCCGGACATCGCCGTGCTTGAAGGCGGATACGCCATTGAAAATGCCCTGCCCTATGTGAATGTGGGCATTATCATGGCCATGGCCGGCATGGACACTTCTTTTGTCAAGGAACCCAATTATGAAAAAGACTATCGCCCGCAATCCCGGGATGTGACCCGGCACATTGAACAGTTGGTTGAAGCGCTGAAGGATCTGTTCTTGCGGGGGGGGCTCAAGAAAAAGCCATATGATGAAGGGCAAATACTGGAGCGAAAACGAGACATCTTTTATGATACGGACGGAATTCAGGAAAGACAGAATGAAAAAATAAGGTGCTGTTCCCATTGCGCCGGTGCCTTCACCATTTCGTCCACCGCCAGTACCGGCCAGCATATCATGGGCGTTCACATTCCCATGGAGGCCTGTCCTGCATGTCGTAAAACCGGCCTGGACTGGTTTCAGGAGGGCCGGAAAGGGGCTTTCAGGTATGTGTATCTGCAAGACCGGGACCGGGGGTTATATGATGTAGCTTGATCCACAAAAGCGATCATAACAAAAGGAGCAACGTATAAAAAATGCAAAAGGACATGTTTTCAAAACAGGAAGAGTTCAAAAATCTATCAGACATCCTTAACAAATGGACCCGGGATGAAATGAACGTGAAAGATGCCCTTCTGAGGCTGGCCAACCGGTTTTCGGAAAAAAGCCAGTCAGTCCTATCCGTTGTTTCCAGGCCTGGTATCAGCTACTCTCTCAGGGCCAGGACGAAAGCAGAAGTTGAAGAAGGGACTTTGATTACCATGATCGACATCGTGGATGACGATCCTGACAACCGGTGGTTGTCCGTATGCTTCTACGGTGATTGTGTGACGGATCCTGAGGAGGAAGGCGATCTGGTGCCGGGGGGGCTGCTGGGGGAAGACGGCTACTGTTTCGACCTTTATGAAAACAATCAAAACACCATCACATACCTGGAACAACGAATTGATGAGGCTTATGAGAATACGTTGAAAAATCAGAAGTAATCGTTGTCAGGGGACAGGGTGCAGGGTGCAGGGTGCAGGGTGCAGAAAAACCAGCTTCGAATTTCATCCTGCCCCCTGACAGCTGTCCTCTGCGTTACAATCAGAGTTGATCCCTTTCCGCCCCATCAGGCGGATCCTCACTGTGATACGCCTTTTTCATGAGATCATTGATAAACGATTCCATATGGGTGAGGGCTTCACGGTTTATGATGAAATCTTCCTTGCCGACGCGGTCTTTCACCAGCCTCAGTCCGTATTCCAGTCGTTTGGCCAGTTGAAATGTGAGGTTTCTCACCTTCTGGCCGGAGTCAATGGCCTGGTGGATAATTTCATCTACGGCGCTGTCATCAAACAAAATTTTTACATCGAGGTTTTCCCTCAAAGCGTCCGTCTCGGCCTGGACCTGTTCGTACATGGTGCCCAAGTTTTCAATAGCCACATCCACATCCGTGACATGACGCAAATAGAGCCTCGCAATCAGTTCCAGCCTTCGATCATAGAGATCAAGGCCCGATTTATTGCTGAAATGTTCGGCCCGTTCCGCTACGTATTGCTTGATCTCCTCCATTTCAAGACTTCGGGCCTGTTCAAAACGGTCAATCCACTCCTGCTCATTATACTTTTCAAAAAGATGGGACAACTCTCCTTCGGGATCATCAACCACCTCTTGAGTGACCAGAAACCGTTTAATGTCCGTTGAGGGCAACCGGGTTTCAAAAGGGATCAAGGCTTTTTCAATGGCACTCACCAACCCCCTGGCCCCGGTCTTTTCCGTTTCCGCCAATTCTGCAATGCGTTTCAGGGCGTCGTCTTCAAATTTCACATCGATCCCGTAAGCCCTGAAATCCATCCGTTTACTGATGATGATGGGGTTGTTGGGGTTCTTGAGGATCTCAAACAGGTCGTCCTGGTTCAGCTCGTCAAATACTACCACCACCGGAAGCCTTCCCACAAACTCCGACTCAAATCCGAACTCAACCAGGTCCTGCGCACGTACATTTTTGAGTATCTCCCATGGAATTTCAGTGGGCCTCACATCAGCCTCAAACCCGATCCCCTGCCGCTGCAGTCTTTTCTTTATGATCTCGGTCAAATCGCCGAAAGCACCGCTCATGATAAACAGGATATTCTTGGTGTTGACCACCTTCTTTTCCTTTTTTCCCGTTCGCCTGTAATGCTCAATGGCCTGAATCTGACTGATGGGATCATGGGGGACCTTCAGGTCCACATCGGTTTCTTCCATGGGCTTCAGCAAGGCTCTCTGAACCCCGGTTCTGGATATATCGTGTCCGATCAGGTTCCGTGAGGATGATATTTTGTCAATTTCATCAATATAGACAATACCGTTCTCAGCCATATCAATGTTTTCATCCGCTTCATAGACCAAGTCGCGGATGAGATCTTCAACATCTCCGCCAACATACCCGGTCTCGCTGAATTTGGTGGCATCCCCTTTTACAAATGGAACACCCAGCTTTTGAGCAATGAGTTTAATGATATAGGTCTTCCCCACGCCGGTGGGACCAATCATCAACACATTGTTTTTGATCATTCCAACGCCTGATTTTTTGTTGGCCCCTCTGAAGCTTTCATTTTCCCTTTGGTGGTTGAACCTGATCCTGTTGAAATGTGTACACATTTTTGTTCCCAGGACAGCCTTGACTTGATCCTGTTTCACCACAAAACCATCCAGGTAGGATTCCATTTCCTCGGGCATCATATAAAAATCATCCATATCCGAGCCTTTGGATCCCGACTTTTTGCCATCCGGGTCTGTTGCATCCTTTTTGGGTACAACAAATGGAGAAATAATTTTGACCCGATCACCATATTTTTTTGAAAGATAATCTCCCAATTCTTTTTCCAGTTCCTGCTGGTTAGGAATCTTTCCGGCATTCTTTTTTTCGATCTTTTCTGTTATTTCTTTTTCCATTATTGAGT
>CAZPQA010000181.1:0-4793 GCA_964588535.1 uncultured Desulfobacteraceae bacterium | reverse complement strand
ATCCGCTCCGCTGTTTTTTTGCCGATTCCCGGAATGGCCTGCAGCCCATGTGCATCTCCCGAGGCAATGGCCCGCAGGAGCTCTTCCGCACCCATGCCGGAAAGAATATTGGCCGAGAGTTTGGGACCGATGCCTGAAACGGACACCAGCATCAAAAATAGGCTTTTCTCAAGCCTGGTGAAAAAGCCAAACAGCACCAGCGCATCCTCCCTGACGTGGGTGTGGATATGCAAACTGACCGGGCCCTGTTTTTCGGGAAGGGCGTAAAAGGTGGACAGGGGAACAAAGACCTCGTAACCCACGCCACCCACTTCGATGATGATGGACTGGGTTGATTTTTCAAACAGGGTACCGCTCAAATGTGAGATCATGTGTTCATTTTCCCAAGGATTTTTGCGTGAGCGTTCTTAATCTGGAACTGTTGACATGGCAGATGGCTGTAGCCAGGGCATCGGAAGCATCCAGGGGTACCTGCTTTTTGAGCCGCAGCATCATATTGACCATGGATCGAACCTGCTCTTTGTCGGCCCTGCCGTATCCCACCACCGATTTCTTGATTTCCAGTGGTGTGTATTCAAAAACCGGGATGTTATGCTGGCCTGCGGCAATCAGGGCGGCACCGCGGGCATGTCCCAGTTTGAGGGAACTTCTGGCGTTTTTTGCATAAAACAGGTCCTCAACTGCCACCGCATCAGGCGCGCAGCGGTCAAGGATTTCCACGAGCCCCTGAAAAATTCTGTGAATTTTCTGAGGAAAAGGCATTTTATCCGGCGGCTTGATGAGACCTGCCTCAATGAAAGAGATCTCACGGTTCTGCTCCTCAAGCAAGCCGTAACCGGTAATCCTTGAGCCGGGATCTACCCCCAGCACCAACATCAGCTCATGGCCTCCATCACGTCGTCGGCAATATCAAAATTGGCGTACACATGGTTGACATCATCATGGTCTTCCAGAGCCTGCATCAGGTTGATCATCTGCTGAGCCTTCTTGCCCTCTATTTTAATCATGTTCTTGGGTATTTTTGTAACCTCGGCCAATGTGTAGGGAAGACCCGCGTCATCAATGGCTTTTTTCACCGCCTCGAAATCGGTCGGGGCTGTCACCACCTCAAATTCCCTCTCTTCTTCTATAACATCCTCTGCGCCCGCTTCAAGGGCCAGATCAATGAGCTGATCTTCATCCACTTTGTCCTTTTCCAAAACCACCAGGCCCCGCTGCTCAAAAATCCAGGTCACGCATCCGGGTTCGCCGAGATTGCCGCCGTATCGCTCAAAAAGATGCTTAATGTCGGCCACCGACCTGTTTTTGTTATCGGTCAAGCAATCCACCAGTACCGCCGCGCCCCCCGGCCCGTAACCATCGTAGCTGGCCTCCTCGTAGGACACCCCTTCCAGTTCACCGGTCCCTTTCTTGATGCCCCTTTCAATATTGTCTTTTGGCATGTTCTCCGCTCTTGCGGCGCTGATGGCGGTTCTCAGCCTGGGGTTCCCCTCGGGATCACCCCCACCCATGCGGGCGGCCACGGTGATTTCCTTGATGAGTTTGGTAAATATTTTCCCTCTCTTGGCATCCGCAGCACCCTTTTTGTGCTTGATGGTACTCCATTTTGAATGACCGGACATGACTGTTTTCCTCCATATTACCCATTGATGAACGATGATCAAATCAATTCGAAATAAAGCCCGTTCCCACAAGATAAACCTCCCGGCTCCGCTTTCGGGTGGCTTTTGGCCTGAAGAGCCGGATCTGTTTGAAAGAAGGCGAGATTTTTGGTTTGAAGCTTTTAAGTTCTTCGCCCTCAAAAATCTTGCACACAAAATGCCCTTTGTTTTTCAGAAGCGCCCGGGCAATTTGGGTGGCCTTTTCCGCCAGAAACATGGATCGGCTCACGTCGGTGTCCCGAATGCCCGTGGTGGGCGGCGCCAGATCGCTCAATACCACATTCCTGGGCTGGATTTCCGCAGCCAGCCATGCCACCTCAATGGTTTCAATATCCCCTTTGATGCACCTGAAATTGGGGGGGCTGAACGCTTTGGGGGCGTGCAGGTCGATTCCCACCACATTCCCCCGTTTCCCCACTTTCAAAATGGCGTATTGGGACCATGAGCCGGGAAAACACCCCAGATCCAGCACCCGGTCGCCTTTATGAATCAGCTTGAATTTTCTATCTATTTCCTGAAGCTTGTATACGGAGCGCGCGAGCCATTTCTCCTCTCTGGCCTTTTCCGTATAATGATCATCCCATCGATTTGATTTCATCCAAATATGTTTATCACAGATGTACTCCCTTTGCAAAAAAAAATGAACCCTAAAATCTGCATTCAATTTTTTCGAAGAGAGATCTAGAACCCATTATTTCAGTTTGTTGCCCAAAAAGAAAGGTAGCCTGAAATATCATAGAATTTCGTCTCTTTAGTTCGAAAAAATTGAACCCTTCGGGAGCGCCTCTTTTACCGAATCTACGGCGTTATCAAGCGCTTGCAGTATCATAATACGGCTGCGCGCTTGATGCCTTGTACCTTCGGCAAAAGAGACGCTTGCAGCTTTTAGGTGAAATATAATAGGATGCACAATTCGAAACGAGGAGGTCTGAGACCATTATGGAACAAGAGATGATTGATGGGGTGGCGATACACCTCAGTGAGCCCGATCGGGTCCCCATGCGGTGGGTCGGTCAAACGGAACTGGTCACCCAGGTACTGGCGGCCTGGCTGGTTATCGATGAAGAAGATCTGCCCTTGAGCCCAAGACTGGTAGGAAAACCGGGGGTGGGAAAAACCACCCTGGCCTACCATGCGGGAAAATCCTTGAACCGCCCGGTCTATCTGTTTCAATCCACCATGGATACCCGGCCCGAGGATTTAATTGTTACGCCGGTCATTTCCGAACAGGGGAAAATCAAGTATGTGGCAAGCCCCGTTGTCTCGGCCATGATCAAGGGAGGTATCGCGGTCATCGATGAAGGAAACCGCATGAGCGAAAAAAGCTGGGCGTCTCTGGCGCCTCTCCTGGACAGCCGGCGGTATGTGGAATCCATCGTGGCGGGCATCAAGATCAAAGCCCACGCGGAATTTCGTCTCTGCACCACCATGAACGACGACGCCAGCACCTTTGAACTGCCGGAGTATATCCATTCCCGGCTCCAGCCCCAGATTCATATCGACTTTCCGGAAAAAGATGAGGAAAAATTGATTCTTCAAAGCAACCTGCCCTTCGCAGATGAGGAAGTCCTCAATTATGTGGTGGCATTTCTTCAGGCGGCCCACCGGGCCGACGAACGGTATTCCGTAAGGGACGGCATCAATATGGCGCGATACGCCCTAAAAAGGCTTTCAAACGGGAGGGGGCCGCACCCCGCGGATTCGTCGGAAAGGGTTGTCCGGTACCTGAAAGAAGCCGCGTCAATGGTCCTGGATGCGCCTGCCGCCGATTATTTTGCCGAACTGGTGGACCGCATTGAACAAGACCGCTGAAATTAATTGGCACAACATCCGGATGGTCCCCATCCTGCACAACCGGATGGAGTTCGCCCTGGTGGTGAGACGCACGTTTGAATCGTTTCGGCCGAGCCGTGTGGCCGTCGAATACCCGGCTACCCTGAAGTCCCGAATCATTCAAGGGGTCAAACGACTTCCCCTGTTGTCGGTGGTGCACTATGAGGGAAGTGACGGCGCATTTGTCTACCTTCCCCTGGAACCTTGTGACGGTCAGGTGGAGGCGGTGCGCCTGGCCCTTGCCCAAAACTTACCCCTTCATTTTGTTGACCGGGATACGGATGCCTACGCATATGATCATACGCCCATGCCGGATTCCTACGCCATCACCCGCATGGGGCATAACGCCTACTGCCGTGCCTTCATGGAGATCCACCGAAATCCCAAACCCCTGGCCGAGGACACCCTTCGGGAAAAAACCATGGCCTGGCACCTGCAGGAACTGGACAGATCCGGAGAAAAAGTCCTTTTCGTTTGCGGTTTAAGCCATGTAAACGGAATCCTGGAGATACTGGACCATCCCCAGGCCCCCGTCATTGGCCGACGGGTCCGTGAAAAGGTGGGGCTGGCCCATTTACATCGGGAATCCAGTCGGGAAATCATGGGGGAGATGCCCTTTCTGCAGGCGACCTACGAACGGCATCGCTTGACGGACGAAATGCCGGATCGGCTTCAAGCGCAGATGGCCTTGCTCAAAGCGGCACAAAAAGCATACTGGAAAAACAGCAAGGAAAAGGTTTCCCGGATACAGTTAAGAATCCTCAACAGGTTTGCCCGAAACTACGCGCTGTTGAATCACAAGCTGGTGCCCGATTTTTACCAGCTCATCGTGGCCTCACGGGGAGCCGTGGATGACAATTTTGCTTATGAAGTGTGGGACTTGGGGAGCGATTATCCCTGGCAGACGGAAAACTCGGGGATGAGTGTGCTGCGCCTCAGGGGAGAAGATTTGTTTCTGGATCAAAAACGGATCCGGTTTCACCGTCAGTTCAAAACCATGCGCAGGCGTCTGGTTCCGGTGCCGGTCAAAGAAAAACGGAAAAAACGCGATCCTGAAAAATGGAAGAACGAATTTAAGGGCAATGCCATCTGTTCGTACCCGCCTGAAGATGTGGCCGTTGAAGGGTATGGTCATTATTTACAAAAGAAAGCCCTTGAGATCAAACGGGAGGAAAATGTCCGCATTGAGCCTTTTTCCTGTTCTTTGCAGGACGGCATCGATATTCGGGAAACCATTCGGGAATGGTCCAGCGGCAACCTCTATGTGAAGGCGGAGCGACCCCTCAAAGGAAAGGTGGG
>CAZPQA010000180.1:0-4845 GCA_964588535.1 uncultured Desulfobacteraceae bacterium | reverse complement strand
CCATGAACCATGCCGAAGATGTTTTCATCCTCTTTCTGGGGCATCATCTCCACAACGGCTCGACCGGAAGACAATTCAACCAGCTTCAACCCCAGTTTTCCCGCATAACCCTCCCTGGATACCCGTTCCATCATGGCAGATCGAATCGTTTCGTCCATTGTCATTGGGTTTCTCCCTTCCCGGAATTTTCCTGAACAGAAGGAAAAACCACGGTAAACATGGAACCGCCGGAATGATAACAGTCCGCCTGTGTTTCGCAATGGGGGCACATTGCAATATCCCCGGGACAATTGGGCTTTTCCGGGGGCAGCCAGCCGCACCGCTTGGAAATCATGTCAATCTTGAAATGATAGCGCTCGGAGAAGATTTTCATTCGCAACAAATCCGCCCCTTTTCCGCCGGCGTTGAAATCAAATTCCCGTTTTGAGGAATAATCCATGATCTCCTGGGTAATCCAGAAACCTTCAAAAATGCGGTGCTGATCATCACCCATAATGCCCACGCCGTAATCACGAACCACCAATTCCACACTTTCCCCCACTATTTGCACATTGACCTCGACTTTTCCGCCATCCGGGGTGTTCTCAATGGCATTTTTGATGAGACCGAAAACAATTTTTTCCAGGACCGCCGCCGGCAGAAAAATAGGTGGAACACGCCCGAGATGGGAAATGATCTCTATGTGACGGTGACCGGATTTTATTTTGACCGATTCGATGGTATCAGATACAAACCGGTCCAGCAAAATATTCTCAGGATCATCCTGCTTTGGCAGAAAGAGATCATCAATCCGCTGTCTCAATTTCTCAATCCCCAAGCCTTCTCCCGTATCTTCGACCACAAGGGACTCTAAGACGTCAATACATTCCTCCATTAGCACGGAGATCAGGTGGTGCGCATCATAGTGCTTCGCCTGCATGATGTCTTCCACTTCATACTGCAGTTTAAGGAGCCGGTCCAGATTGCGTTTGGCCCGTTTCATGGTGGGCTCCCAATGGGACGCGGGTACTGTTTTCAGCCTCTTTTTCAAAATGTTCAACGATGCACCCAAAACGGCCACCGGTGTTTTCAATTCGTGGGAAAGATGATTAATCACCTTGCCCTTGGCCCGGCTCAGGCTCGAAACTTCTTTGTAGGACTCCGTCAGGGCCTTCGAAAACCGTGCGTTTTCAATGGACAGCGCCACGGTTCCGGAAATGGTGTTAAGCATTTCGATATCCAATTCATCGAAATCCCCCCGCTTCTTGTTAATCACACACAAAACACCGATCGTTCGATCTCCACTTTTTAAGGGAACATCCAGCATGTTCCTGGTTTTGAAACCCGCCTGAAGGTCCACAACCGAATAATAGTCGGGGTCATCAGAGACATTATTGACCAGGACCGGCTCGCCGGTGCGGATAACTTTTCCGGCAACCCCTTTGTCGGCCGGATAACGCACCTCTTTTGCCCTTTTTTGGGTGGCCGGATCGTCATGGGCCGCAGATTTAAAATACAACTCTCCCTTTTCTTCATCCAGCAGGATCACCAGCGCTCCTTCGGCATCCAACAGGCCCTTGATTTCAGAGCTGATATAGGACAAAAGGTGATCCGGGTCGGAATGTTCGGGGAGGGCCAGACTGGTGCGAAGCAGGGCTTCGTTATTTCGTTCAATCCGCTTTTCATGGGTAATATCCCGCAGAAGCGTCAGAAACCCTGATGGCCCACCTTCAATTTCAGCGTAAACCGCCACGCTTAAAACCACATCCAGAATCCTGCCATCCTTTGTGAAACGCTGTGTTTCCTGACGCAGCATCATTTGATCCCGCAGCAGTTTTTCCTTGCTTTCAGCAACCTCAGCTTTAAGATGGTCGGGGATGTAAGGTATTTTTTTACCCTTGAGCTCCGCCAATGTCCACCCGAATGTTTTCGTAAATGCCGGGTTAAGATACAACACCTGTCTGTCCAGGGTGTACACCACGATGGGATACATAACAAAATCAAGGAGGGCCCGAAGCCGTCTTTCGGATTCCTCCAGAGCCCTCCGGGTTTTTAAACGACTGGTTTCATCCCCGGCATTTTCGGCTTTCCCGGATCTTTTCGTGAACCGCTGATCTCCAAAACTTCCCATTGTTATTTTTTTGCCTTTTAAAAAATTTCTTTATGGTATAAAAAAATTAAATTTTTTACAATATTCTACTGTTTCCCCTTTTGAGCAAAGATTCCATCTGTAAACATTAAGAATAAGGGGTTAAACGTTTGAAGTTGAAAAAATTGCAATCTGAAAATCCATAACCTTACACGGTTACAGTTACAAACAGAGGTAAAATGACATGAGCAAAGCACAGAAAATACCAAAGGCGACCATTACCCGGCTTTCCATGTACTACCGGCAGTTGGAACTGCTGGAGTTTGACGGATATCGAATGGTTTCTTCTGAAAAGCTGGCATGGTTATGCCAGATCAACCCGGCACAGGTCAGAAAAGATCTCGGCTATTTTGGAGAATTTGGTGTTAGGGGGGTGGGATACGATGTCATTGATCTCCAAACCCAGATCAAGAAAATACTCTCCGTTAACCGGGACTGGAATCTCGGCATCGCCGGGATGGGCAATATGGGCTGCGCCATTTTGCTGCACAGAAACCTGGCCCTCAGGGGCTTTAAGTGTGTGGCGGCTTTTGACAATTCCCTGGATAGGATCGGAATGGCAATATCCGGCGGGATGAAAATTCAAGACATCAAGGAACTAAAAACCACCATACGGGATCTAAACATCGAAATCGGTGTCATCACCACCCCGGCTTCCGCGGCACAGGAGGTGGCGGATCTTTTCATGGAGGGTCACGTAAACGCCATTTTGAATTTTACACCCATCCGAATCGAGGCGCCTGACTGTTGCCTGGTTGAAAATATCGATTTTACGGTTATAATGGACATTCTAACCTATAATCTCCATCAGAAGATGGCTGCCTGATTCAGGACCTGTTTATTAGAGGAGGAGAAATCTGTGAAAAAGCTGTTTTTGATGATCATGGGACTTTTTTTTGTGGCGCTCTGGGGCAACACTGTCCTGGGCCAAGACAACAAAGGACCCAGAATCTCAGTGGAGGGGCGGGAATTCGACTTTAAAGAGGTAAAGGAAGGGACAGTCCTGGAACATACCTTCAAAATCCTCAACATCGGTGACGAACCCCTTAAAATCATCAGCGTCAGACCCGGTTGAGGCTGTGCCGTGGCCAATTTTGATCCGGCCGTTCCCCCGGGCGGGGAAGGAAAAATAACACTTAAGGTCAAAACCGAAGGATACCAGGGAGATATTCGCAAGTCAGCGCGAGTTAAAACCAATGACCCGGAAAAACAAAATGTCATACTGGTGGTCAAAGCCACGATCAAGGTTCCCATTTATGTCTCTTCCAGGTATGTCCACCTGTATGGCAGGGGGGATAAAGGGGCTCAAAAAACCATAAAAATCCTAGCTGAACTGGATAAACCGCTGAATCTTTCGGTGGCTGATTTCACCCTCAAAAACAAACTGAAATACGCCATCGAAACCGTTCAAAAGGGAAAAGAATACAGGATCCGGTTCACGTCCATAAGCGGCGTCAAGGAGAACTTCAGGGGAATCCTGAAGCTCAAAACCAACTATCCGGAAAAACCGGAGATCAGTATCGTAATTAATGGCCGGTTCAAACCGGCAAAAATTCCCTCGAGGCCCCCGTCGTCCGGCATTAAAAAGGAAACACCGGTAAGGGGTGCAAATGCCGTTAAAGCGCCTATTTACGTTTCTTCCCGTTACATCCGTCTCTACGGGAAAGAAGGGGCTGAAATCACCAAGACAGTGGAAATTCGTGCTGAGCTGAAAAAATCCCTGAACCTCACGATTATGGAATTCAATCTTAATGACAAACTGAAATACACCGTTGAAACCGTTGAAAAAGGAAGAAAATACCGCATAAAATTTTCGACCATACCCGGGGAAAATCGCAACTACAACGGTATTTTGAAATTGAAAACCAGTTATCCGGAAATGCCCCTGATTACCTTCGTCATCCACGGCCGATTCATGAAGAAGGGCCCTAATGACCGGTAGTTCAGAGAAAGTTGTTGAAATCTTTACGGATGGGGCGTGCAGCGGCAATCCCGGGCCAGGAGGTTACGGTTCCCTGCTCAGATATGGAGAGGTTACAAAAGAAATTTCAGGTTGTGAGCGGCAAACCACCAACAACCGTATGGAAATGATGGCCGTCATTGAAGCGCTTCGCCGCCTCAAGCGACCGTGCAAGGTTATTGTTACAACAGATTCTCAGTATGTCATGAAGGGCATGACCCATTGGATTCACGGCTGGATCAAGAAAAACTGGCAGAATTCCCAGAAAAAACCGGTTCTGAACAAGGACCTTTGGCAGGAAATGCTGCGGTTGAGCCGGCCCCATCAAATCCAATGGAAATGGGTCAAAGGGCACCATGGACACCCTGAAAATGAACGTTGTGATCATCTGGCCAGGGAAGCCCTTGGAAAATGTAAACCGTAACAATACAAAGAGACCTCTTTCGAAGGTCTCGCGGAGTTTTTGAGATGAAATGCCCCAAATGCAATTACACCAGCTTCGATTACAACCAGGTCTGTCCCAAATGTGGAAACGATAACGCCGAAGAACAGACCCGGCTGAAACTCTCACCCAACAAACCGAACCCGCCTTTCTTTCTGGCCTCTCTGGTTGGGATGGTGGATTCTGAAAACCTTGAAATCCCGGACCGCGGGGCCGGCATGGGCGCTTCTGAAGGTGCCCCTGGAGGAATGGATGCCCAGGATTTATTGATTGCCCTTGACGATCTGGATTCGGACGATGCCAGACCGGATTCCC
>CAZPQA010000179.1:0-4861 GCA_964588535.1 uncultured Desulfobacteraceae bacterium | reverse complement strand
GTGCGGTCTTTTGTTTCGATGAGGCCCTGCTTGTTCATCCGGTTCAGGATACGGGAAAGGGTTTCAGGGATGGTTCCCAGAAGGCTTGCCAGTTGTCCCTTTGAAATGTCGAGCGTAACGAAGTCCTCTCGTTCCTGTTCCGTTGACAGATAGAGCAGATAAGTTGCCAGTCGAGCGGGGACTTCCTTCAGGGAAAGATTTTCGATTTGATGGGTGAATTGCCGAAGCCGCATGGAGAGCACCGCGAGCATGTTCAAGGCAAGGGACGGGTGAGCTGTAATCAGTTCCAGGAATGCGGTTCTCGGAAAAAAGAGGAGTCTTGATTTTCGAATGGCTTCCGCATTGGCGGGGAATCGCTTACCGGAAAATACCGGCACTTCCCCGAAAGGTTCTCCGGGGCCGAAAACATGGAGGATTTGCTCCTTACCTGACGGTGATACCTTGAAAACCTTCACCATGCCTTCCGCCACCAGGTAGAAGCCGTTTCCCTCATCCTGCTCCATAAAGATCATTTCACCCTTGGGGTAGTTCTTTGAGATCGACACATCTTTGATCTGTTCAAGGTGTTGTTCGGGAAGTCCCTCAAAGATAAGGGCGTTTGAAATGATGTCTAAGTCACGCATCATTCGGGTTGACTCCCTGTTGGTGTTTCAGAACTGATTTGTGTTTCAGAACTGGTTGGTGTTTTAGAAACTGATCATCATTGTTTTCTGGGGAGCAAACCTACCACGTTCCATTGATCCGGGTCAAATAATTTTGAGAATACTTTTTTCATTGAAAAGCAAAGATTTACCTGATATGAAGAAGTTATATAAAAAACAGGGTGAGGCTGATTTTTCAGCCGGTACCCGGCGTTCGAGATAAAGGGAATGATGAAACACTGCAGGAGGATATGGGCAATGAAAGAGATGGAAACATTTGTAAAGGCGTTTGGCGAAGGGTTGAGGACATTGGCCCAGGGCGTTCAGGCCATCGCGGATAAATTGGACAGTTATGTGGGTTCGTCAAATGACAGGGATTTCGAACCCGAACCCGCCACGAATGATTACAACCCACCCGAGGCAGCAGAAGAAACCCCTGATAACACGGTTTCTCAGAAAAAGCCGGCTACCACCGCAACGGCGGTGGTTCACGAAGCGATCATCACTGCCACAAAACCCATTACCATGGGTGAGCTGGGTGAGCAAACAGGCTTTGACACGAAAAAATTGAACAACATCATCTACCGGCTTAGAAAACAGGATAAAATCAAAAGTGTCCGCAAGGGTGTGTATACAAAGAAATAATGCTTGCATCTCTTACCCCCTTCCTGCCCTTTTAAATATTTTCTCCCCGAGCGATGCTAACTCCCGATCTTTACCGGAGACTTTTGCAAAACACCTCATTTTGTAAAGGTCTCGACCGGTTTCTTGTGATTTTGGAAATAAAGAGAATTTATGGACAGTTTTTTATCTGAAAAACATCGTATCGTGCGGCGATCTGTTCGTTCCTTCTGTGAACGGGAAATCAAGCCCATTGCCGGTGAGATTGATCGAGAGGCCCGTTTTCCCTGGGAAGTGGTTGAAAAAATGGGAAAGCTCGGATATTTCGGCATTCAGGCACCCAGAGAACTGGGTGGCGCGGATCTGGATTCCATCAGCTATGCCATTATCGTGGAGGAGATCAGCAGGGCCAGCGGCAGCCTCGGGCTTTGTGTGACCGTCCATAACAGTGTGGCCCTGTACCCCATCCTGGCATTCGGATCACAGGCGCAGAAAGAAAAATGGGCACCGCCTCTGGCCCGTGGCGAGAAAATCGGTGCTTTCTGTCTGACAGAACCCAACGCAGGATCAGACGCTTCAGGCATTGAAGGTACGGCCGTGTCAGATGGAGACGCTTACGTGGTCAATGCCAACAAAGTATTTGTGACCAACGGCGGGGTTGCAGACATCTGCCTGTTGTTCCTTAAAACCAACCCCTCCGCCGATCCCAGGGAGATCAGTGTGGTGGTGGCAGAACGGGGAACCCCGGGGTTTGTGGTGGGGGACCTGGAAGATCTGTGCGGCATGCGGGCAAATCCGGTCAGTTCCATACGGCTTTATGACTGCCGCCTGCCGCGCCATAACCTGCTGGGCCGTGAAGGCATGGGGCTCAAAATCGGTCTTGCATCCCTGGATACGGGCCGGATGGGCATTGCGGCTCAGGCCCTGGGCATTGCCCAGGCAGCCCTGGAAGAGGGACTTCTGTATGCTCAGCAGCGCCGCCAGTTCAGGGTTCCCATTTCAAAACACCAGGCCATCCAGATGATGATTGCGGATATGGGTACTCTCGTGGAAGCATCCCGCCTCATGACCTATCGGGCCGCCGCCCTTCGCGATTCCGGAAAAAGATTTTCCCAGGAATCAGCCATGGCAAAACTCTTTGCGTCAGAGGCGTGCTGCAAGGTGACGGACATGGCGGTACAGATTCATGGCGGATATGGGTACTCCAAGAGCTACCCTGTTGAACGCTACTATCGTGACGCCCGGGTAACGCGAATATACGAGGGCTCCTCCGAGGTGCACCGGATGGTGATCGCCAGAGGGGTCCTGGGAAAATAATAACTGGTGAAAAAATAATGGGATTAGATATTGTGGTATGCATCAAATCGGTCATCCTGGCGGCGCCCGAGGAGCAGGTGCTTCGAACCGAGGACACATCAGAGCTCAATCCTTTCGATCGGCCGGTCCTGGAGGCTGCCCTTCGCCTCAAAGAATTTCACGGTGGCCGTGTGACAGCCATCTCAATGGGCCCTGAAGCGAGCCTTTCAGCGCTTTCCGAGGCCAGGGCCATGGGGGTGGATCGGGAGGTCCTTATCTGTGACCCGGCGCTCGCCGGCTCAGACACCCTGGCCACATCAACCGCCCTCGGGGCGGGCCTGCAAAAGCTTGCGCCCTTTGACCTGGTGTTTTTCGGCGTCCGGACGGCGGACAGCGATACCGGTCAGGTAGGGCCTCAGACATCCGTACAGGTTGGGATCCCGTTTATCAGTATGGTAAAAAGCTTAGAATGGCAGAAGGACGTTTTCAGGGTGGAACGGGTTGCGGATCATTTTTTGGAAGAATATGAAGTCGCAACGCCTGCGGCATTTACGATCCATCCCGGTGCTTTTGAGCCGAGGGACGTGGGGCTTTCAGGGATTGGCCGGGCATTTGAATCAGAGCGGGTCGAACGCTGGAACCTGGCGGATCTGGGGCTTATGCCGGAACAGGTGGGTGATGCGGGTTCCCCCACCCGGGTGCTTTCCATGAAGCGGGTTAAAGAAACAAAGAAATGCGAGTTCCTCAAGGGAGACGCCCGGGAGCAGGCGGACGAGCTGATGAAGCGGCTTTCGGACTCTGGCGCCATCGGAGCTTGATTGACATATGACAGATGAAAAAATGAGCAGTGAAATCTGGGTATTCGGTGATTTGCGGCATGAACGGCTCTTCGGGTTCAGCTTGAACGTGTTGGCCAAAGCGCGGGCACTTTCAAGGATTGTAAACGGAAAAGCGGTGATGGTTTTCCTGGGTGCCCCTGATGATGGCGCACAATCCAACAGCGATGCGGGTTCGATTTCCCTTGAGAGTGCTTTCACGGAATCTTTTGCCAAGGGTGCGGATCGGGTTTGTGTCCTTGAAAATGATCAATTTTCGGTCCCCCTGTGCGATGTTTATGCGGAAACCCTGGCGGGCGTGGTGAAGAAACACGCGCCCATGCTCGTGCTGTTTGCGCTCACCGATTTCGGCCGGGAGATGGCATCCAGGGCCGCTCGCATCTGTGATGCCGGGTTGATGGCCGATTGCGTGGATCTGCAAATTACAGATAACCGGATTGTGGGGCTGTGTCCCGCCTGGGGCGGGGAAATCATGGCTGAGATCACCTATGTTGACGGTCACGGCACGGGATTTGCCACAGTGCACCCCCAGATTCAAACCCCCCAGATCAAAATCCATGGTGAAGCGGTACCGGAAGACGACACCGCAAACGGTGAAGTTGAACGTATCCCTGTGAAAACAGATTCTGACGTCAGTCGCCCCAGGCTGCTTTCCTGTTCTCCAGAACCCGCGGAGCACCGCAAACTTGAGGAAGCCGAGATCGTGGTGGTAGGCGGCGCCGGGCTTGGCAACATGGAAGGGTTTGGTCTTGTTCGAGAACTGGCGGCGGCTGTGGGCGGTGAGGTGGCAGGAACCCGGCCCCCCGTGCTGCTTCACTGGGTGGACGAGGACCGACTCATCGGCCAGACGGGAAAGGCCGTTCGCCCCAATCTACTGTTTTCCATCGGGACCTCCGGTGCTATTCAGTACACGGCCGGCATAACGGAATCAAAGACCATTGTGGCCATCAATCGCGATGCAAACGCCCCCATATTCCAGGTGGCGGATCTGGGTATTGTGGCAGATGCAAAGACCTTTCTGCCATTGTTGACCGCCCGGGCCAAGCAGGTGGTCATGCGAAAGCTGGCCGATGTGTTGTCCGATACCCAGGCCGCAGCGGGCGAGGGGGGCAGTTTCGGCGCAAAAATACAAAAGATCCGCGAGTCCTGCGAATGGAATGTTGAACAACTGGCCAAAGCCACCGGGCAGACACCGGAATTTTTGACCCTGGTGGAGTCCGACAAAATGTCCCCGCCCGTCAGTTTCCTGCTTCGCCTTGCCGGGGCCCTGGGTGTCGACCCGGGGACATTCCTGAGCCGGGAAGAGCAAACCGCCATTCGGGACCAGCGTGCCCAGGCCTTCATCAAGCGAACAAGAAGTTACTCCTACGAAACGTTGACGCCCGGAGCTGAGGAAAGCCACCTCCGGGCCTTCATGGTGACCATTGAATCCCATCATGCCCACAAGCCGGTGGAATACCGGCACGA
>CAZPQA010000178.1:0-4877 GCA_964588535.1 uncultured Desulfobacteraceae bacterium | reverse complement strand
ACTCCATTCGCCATAATGACACCCTCCTTTCAAAAATTTCACATCGTTCCAGACTACAGGCGCCACTTTGACAAATGGGTCTTTCCTTTAGCACGAAACAGGCCCGCAACACAAAACGGACACTTTATGATGGTCGCATAATAAGTTGTTTTTCCTTGAAGTCAACCCAGAAAGAAAGTTTTCATTTAGATCTGCCTGATAATCGATGGTTAGCAAAGCATATTGCTTGACAAGGCAATGCAACTGCATTACCATGTAAGGAATGAATATGTTTTTACCAGGAGGTGATTATGGACCAGTTATCTTTATACAGTGACTCTACACTGACAAATCGATACCAAACAACAATACCAGAGATGGTAAGAAAAGCGCTTCATTTAGATAAACGCGACAAGATACGTTATACTCTCCAGGCTGATGGAAGCGTACTTATATCTCGTGCGGATCAGGATGAAAACGATCCTGTATTATCTCAGTTCTTAACCTTCCTGGCAAATGATATCAGCCAAAATCCCAAGAACGTAAGTTCCATAAGCTCTGACTTAGTTGGCCGCATCCGGTCACTCGTATTTGGCGTTGAATCTGATCTGAATAGTCCACTTCCTGATGAGGACGATTTAGTGTGACAAAACCAAAACCTTTAGTCATCAATGGGTGGAATATATTTGGTCATTCTTTTTTTCTGGACCAGGTTGAAACTCTAATAGAACAAGTAGAATCCCTACGCCGGAAAAGCCCCATCAATTACAAAAAGAAGAATGCCACAAAACGTCTTGCCGCAATTTTGAAACTAGCTTTTGAAATCATACCGCAAGATCCAACTCTTCCAGAATACCGTCAAGGAACAACTCTCGGTAATGCTCACAAACATTGGTTTCGGGTAAAATTCTTCCAGCAATATCGCCTTTTTTTTCGATATCACCTGGAAAGCAAGGTAATTGTTTACGCGTGGGTCAATGATGAAAGCACTAAACGAGCATATAACCGTAAAACAGATGCTTATCGAACGTTCAAAAAAATGCTGAATGGTGGGAACCCACCTAATAATTGGGAGCGGCTGATCCAGGAAGCTAAGATCGAAGCAACACGCCTCAAAAAAGTGGTTTGTGAAAAATGACATGAGGATGGAGAAATCAATGGACTCAATCAAAACCTTTTTTTTAAAATCACACCCTATGACGTCTGCCTGGATACGTTGTATTCTTCTGTTGATCGTTTTTTTTCTACCCACAGGGTTTTCCCAAGGTGTTGCCCACGGGGAGGATATGATCAAAATCGGACTGCCGGAAGAACCGAAAACCCTCAATGTCTGGGCTGCCACGGATGTCTGGTCCAACCGGGTTTTGAATCAGCTGCTTCAGCCCCTTTACATTCGAGAACCCAAAACCCTGAAGCTCATCCCCTGGCTGGCTGCCGAAGATCCGATCTATGACCCGGCCACCCTTTCTTATACCATCAGGCTCAGGGATGCAAAATGGTCTGACGGATCGGAATTCACCTCTCATGATGTGGCCTTTACGGGCAACGTGATCAAGACCTTCCGGGTTCCCCGATTCATTGCCAACTGGGAATTTATCAAAAAAATGGAAACCCCGGATAAACACACGGTTCGTTTTTTCCTCAAAGAACCCAAGGCCCTGTTTCTATCCAGAACCCTCACCACGCCCATGGTGCAGAAAAAACAGTGGGCACCCATCTGCGCGCGTGCCGAAAAATCGGCCCAGTTGTCAAACACAAACGGGCCCCTTTCTGTTTTGCTCAAGGAAAATATCGTTCAACCCATTGGCAGCGGTCCGTTTGTGTTTAAAAAATGGGAAAAGGACAGCCACCTTTTACTTGAGAAAAACAGATATTTTTTCGGCACTGGAAAGCAGATTTCAGGTTTCAAACTGGGGCCCTATGTTGCCGGCATTCGATTCAGATTTATCGATAATACGGATGCCGCCGTCCTGGGCCTGTTCACGGGCAGTATCGACATGTACTGGTGGGGATTACAGGAAAATTACATTCATGATCTGGGTTCCCACAAGAACATAACGGTTTTCACCAACCAGAAAAGCGCCCTCTACTATATGGGGTTTAACGTCAGAAAAAAACCGTTCAATGATATTTATTTCCGAAAGGCCATTGCCTTGTCCGTGGATAAACCCTTTATTTTAAAACGGATCGTGCAGGGTTATGCGGTTCTGGCCAACTCCATCATTCCATCAGGCAATACCTTCTGGTATGACCCCAACGTCCCCACCTATGGACAAGGGTTTACCCGGGAACAACGGATTCGAAAAGCCTACAAGCTGCTGCGTGAATCGGGCTACACCTGGGAACTGCCACCCGTCAACCCTGAAGGGGGAGTGGAGAAAGGCCAGGGGATCCGCTATCCGGATGGCGCCCCAATGGAAACCCTCACCATCCTGACACCGCCTGCGACATACGACCCCAAACGGGCCATGGTGGGTAACATGGTTCAACAATGGCTCAAAATGCTGGGGATCCCTTTTGTTACCAAAAGCCTCTCCCTGGGGTATCTCCTCAAAAAAGTCAAAACCGAGCATGATTTTGATTGCTTTGTGCTGGGTTATGGAAACCTTTCCCTGGATCCGGACTATCTGCGCAATTTCTTCATATCCAGGAACAATAAACCGGGCGGCTGGAATACGAGCGGGTACAACAACCCACGTTTTGATGAAATCGCCGATGCCAGTGCCGATGCTCTGGATATCAACAAAAGACGGCAGCTCATATGGCAGATGCAGAACATCGTCATGGATGAGGTACCCTGGATTCCCCTTTACAGCCCGAAAGTGGCGGAAGGGGCCCGACAGGACCGCTTCACGGGGTGGGTTTCGATGCTGGGGGGCATCGGAAACCGGTGGTCTTTCTGCTGTATAAAACCCAGGTGATGGCAAACTCCCGATCCACATGATCCTTGACAAGGTACACCATATTCGTTATGCCAACTGAAAATATTGAATCCCCCCCGGCTTCAACGGAGCCCGCCGGGGCTCGTGCGTTTATTTGGCCCATTTAAAAATATCACAAAAGATGATTGAAGATACAGATAAGAAAATCATTAGCCAAATCCAGAAGGACCTGCCGGTCCACCCCCAACCCTTTGCACTGATGGCCGAAAAAATCGGCATTTCAGAGGAGGAGTTTGTCCTGCGGGTGAAACGCCTCAAGGAACGGGGCATCATCCGCCGGTTCGGTGCCACGCTGCGGCACCAGGAGGCCGGGTTCAAGGCGAACGCCATGATCGCCTGGAAGTCTTCTGAAACCGTCATCAGTGAAATGGGAAAAACCCTTGCCCGTTTCAGAGAGGTTTCCCACTGCTATCACAGAGCCCCAAAGGGCGACTGGCCCTACAACCTTTATACCATGGTTCATGGGGCCAGCCGGGATGAATGCCGTAAAATTGCTGAGCAGATGTCTGCCGCCACGGGCCTCACCGAGTACGCCGTTTTGTTCAGCGAAAAAGAGTTCAAGAAAACCAGCATGGAGTATTTCGCATGAGAGAAAAATCTAAAGTCTTGTTTGAGAAAGCAAGAAAAATCATCCCCGGTGGCGTGAACAGTCCCGTCAGGGCGGGGAAATCCGTCGGGGTGGATCCACCCTTCATCGCCTCAGCCAAAGGCGCCCTGATCCGGGATGCGGACGGCAACGAATACATCGACTATGTGGCCTCATGGGGTCCCATGATCCTCGGTCACGCCCACCCTGAGGTGCTGGAGGCGGTCATAAAAAGCGCCGAACGGGGCACCAGCTATGGCGCACCGACGGAAAGTGAAGTCACCATGGCAGAAGCCATTGTGGAAATGGTCGCTTCCGTTGAAACAGTACGCATGGTAAACTCGGGTACGGAAGCCACCATGAGCGCCATTCGACTGGCCAGGGGCTATACGGGCCGGGACACAATCGTAAAATTTGACGGCTGCTACCATGGCCATGCAGACAGCCTGCTGGTATCAGCCGGCTCGGGGATTGCCACCCTCGGCATCCCCGGAAGCCCCGGTGTTCCTGAAGATGTGGCCAGACATACCATTTCACTTCCCTATAACAATCTGAACGCGGTTGAAAAGGCTTTTGACCGATTCGGCCCTGAAATCGCCTGCGTCATTCTGGAAGCTGTTCCCGGAAATATGGGGGTCGTTATTCCGGATCAATCCTTTCTGGAGGGACTTAGAAGTATCACCAGCAGCCATGGGGCAATCCTTATTTTTGATGAAGTGATCACCGGATTCAGACTGGCCGAAGGCGGTGCACAGGAAGTTTTGAGTATCACGCCTGATCTCAGCTGTTTCGGGAAAATCATCGGCGGCGGGCTTCCGGTGGGCGCCTATGGCGGCAGGGCGGAAATTATGGACCGGATCGCCCCGGATGGAGATGTTTACCAGGCCGGAACCCTTTCCGGAAATCCCCTGGCCATGGCTGCGGGCCTGACCACCCTGAACATCCTGAAACGGGAAAACCCCTATGATGAGCTCAACCGGAAATGTGAAACACTTTTCATGGGCCTTGAGAAAGCCGCCCGAAAAAATGGTATACCGGTGACGGTAAACCGCATGGGATCCATGGGGTGCCTCTTTTTTACCCCTGAAGCCGTAACGGATTTCGCCACAGCCCAAACCGGTAACCAGGATATTTTTCGGCAATATTATCAGGAGATGCTGGATCGGGGCGTATATCTGGCGCCATCGTCTTTTGAGACCACGTTTCTTTCTATGGCCCATACGAGTGAAATGATAGAGGAAACCGTTCATCGAGCTGAAAAAGCCTTCCATGTTATCGCAAAGGGGCTCTAGCCCTGCCATTTTCTGCATCTGTATAGGCGTTTTTGAGGATAGGTATTAATTAATGTCAGAGATTGAAAAAAATAAAAT
>CAZPQA010000177.1:0-4912 GCA_964588535.1 uncultured Desulfobacteraceae bacterium | reverse complement strand
TTCACTCCTTTGAAGATTTCAGTAGAAAATCGTGCAGGGCGCCGCAAAGGGGCGAAGATACCCGTCTTTTATCCCGAATCAAATAGAAATTGCGGTGCATGGGGAGATTTTCAACCTTCAACGTTTTCATTACGCCCGAGGCCAATTCGGTTTCCAGAGCACGCGAAGAAAGGATAGAAATCCCTAAGCCCGCCTTGATGCCCTCTTTCACCGCCGTGGATGTGCCGAAACGGGCGACGGCTTTAAGGGAGTTTAAACCCCTTGTGCCTTTGGCCCGCAGATATTTGTCGAATATTTTAAAAGTTCCCGACCCCCGCTCCCGAAATATGAAGGGCTCTTCAAACAGCGCCTCCACAGAAACTGCTCCTTTGCCGGCCCATTGATGTTGAGCGGGTATGGCCAATACCAATTCGTCGGCCCATAGCTCCTGACAGATCAGGGGTTTTTTTGTTGTTTTAGAGCCGATAACGCCCAGTTCAAGGCTTCCGCTTAAAACACTGGTTTCAATGCTCACAGAATCGGCCACAGACAGATTGACGGAGATCATCGGATGTTCCCGGCAGAAAAGTCCGAGGATTTTTGGAAGAATGTATTCGCCGGGAATGGTGCTGCCGCCTAAACGAATGTCACCCCGTTTGACACCCATGAACTCCTGCATTTCAAGACAGGCTGTTTTTTTCATATCCAGAAGCAACACAGCATGTTTGTAGAGCAGTTCGCCGGCTTTGGTGGGTGTCACTTCTCTACCAAGGCGATCCAGGAGTTGAACGCCAACCATTTCTTCAAGGGTTGCAATCCTCTCACTGACAGATGCCTGTGCCAGAAAAACAACCTTGGCCGCTTTTGAAAAGCTTTTCAGGTCAACGATGTTCTTGAAAATCTCAAGCTGGCGCAGGTCGAAATCGATGGAAGGCATTGAATTATCCATTGATTTTAAAGGTATGCAAACCAGTAGTCTTCAATCATTTTGAAATTTTTTGCCACGGCGTCGCGACCCGACACCACATCCCCGTGCCCGGTCAACAGAAGTGATACATCAAGGCGGGATATTCTCTTAATGCTCTCTTTGAGTTCCTGCCCGTTTCCACCGGGAAGATCCGTTCTGCCGATCCCCTGATTGAAGACCACATCTCCCGTGAAAAGGACCTTTTTGTCCGGCTGGTAAAGACAGATGGAACCGGGTGAGTGGCCCGGTGTGTGGAGCACCTGAAACGTCGCGTCGCCGATGGTCAGATCCCCTTCTTCAAGCAGGGTGTCCGGTTCGAAATCGGAAATGCCCAATGCTTCGCCATAATGTGGGGCAACGGATTTAATGAACGTCATTTCAGTGCCATGAATGGAAATAAGGGCTTCGGTGTTTTCAAATATTTTGACCCCCTCCATATGGTCCGGATGCCCGTGGGTGATGATGACCATGTCCATGTCTTCAGGGGTGAGCGACAGCCGGGAGAGTTGATCCCGAACATGGTCGAAAAGATGATAATGGCCCGGGTCCACCAGGATTTTCTTTTCTCCATCAATGAAATAGGTATTGCAGTTATTGGCCGATGGGTTGTTCCATGGGAAAAAATGTAGATTTTCAGCTATTTTCATAAGAATTCCCTTTATCTAATTTGTTATTGCGGTAAAATAGGCAGGTGAATGGGTAATGTCAAGGGGTTAAGTGTTCGATGTTGAGGGAGGTGTTTAATGGGTGAGGGTGAACAGGATTATCTGCATGTGGAAAGCCGGGATGCGCTGTTGAGGATCGCAAACATCCTTGGAAAAGAGTCGGTCATCGGTGTGGACCTGGAGGCGGACTCCATGTTTCACTACCAGGAAAAGGTTTGTCTTCTGCAGTTTTCCACCCCGTCATGCAATATCCTGGTGGATCCTTTGGCCGTGAAAGATCTTTCCCCCCTGGCGCCGATTTTTAAGAATTCAAAAATATTGAAGGTTTTTCATGGGGCGGACTATGATATCCGTTCGTTGTACAGGGATTTCGAAATAGAGGTTAATTCTCTGTTTGATACCCAGATTGCGGCCCGTTTCCTGGGGTTGAGGGATATCGGGCTGGCCAGTCTTCTTAACGAAAAAATGAACATTACCTTGAAGAAAAAGTATCAGAAGAAAGACTGGTCCCAACGGCCCCTGCCGGCGCCAATGCTGGAATATGCGGTACATGATACCTGTTACATCCTTTCTCTTTCACAAAATCTTATGGCTGAGCTTCGTGAAATGGGCCGTCTCTCCTTTGTGGAAGAGGAGTGTCAACTACAAACCACCGTGCGCGGTGCGGGGCCGAACAATGACCCCATGTTTTTAAGATTCAACGGCGCCGGGAGACTGGACCGCCGAAGCCTGGCCGTCCTGGAGGCACTTCTGCAATTCAGGGACCAGGCGGCTCGACGAAGAGATCTCCCCCTGTTTAAGGTGATTGGGAATTCCCAGGTGATGGTGCTGGCAAAGCGGAAGCCGGTCAAAATGGAGGACCTCCAGGACATCAGAGGATTCAGCTGGAAACAGATCAAACAACTTGGGGGCGCCATCCTGAAAACAATCCGTCCCGCTCTGGCGTTATCCGAAAATAAGCTTCCGGTTTATCCACGAAAAAGATCTGAAAAAATCAGCCCAAAAGTGGGAGAGCGGATGAAGCGTCTTAAAGAATGGCGGGATCAGCGCGGCAGTGAGATGGGGGTGGATCCCGCCATCATCTGCACCAATGCCCAGGCAAAAACCCTGGCGCTTTCAAACCCCCGCGTGCCTGATGACCTAAAGGAAATCATGGGCATCAAAAACTGGCAGCGGGAGCAGTTCGGTCGTGAAATTTGCGGGGTTTTGAAAGAAACCAACCTATAAGCCATCCCAGCTCATTTTGCGCTTTCCTTCAAGGGATTTATGGTGGTAAAGCCAATAGCTTCTGCAGCCTTGCAAAGGTTGTCATCTGCCACCACAAAAGACCAATCTTTTTCAGACATGAGACTAAAAGCGCCGAGATGTAATGCATCCAGAGCTTTGAGACCGTACGTCTTCCCATACGTTTTAATAAAAAGCTCAGCTTGCTCAAGAACAGCATGCCCCAAAGGTTCGACATTGAACCCGGCAATTTGATTCTCAAAAGAATCGACTGCCGTGTTCAATTTCTCTGTATCCAGCTCTTTGTTACGAAATCTCCTGAAAACGGCACTTATGAATTCCAGCCGTCCCAGCTCCGAAATCCATACCTCATTATGCTGTTCAAGGATCAAATCCGTAACAATATCCGTCCCTTCTTCTTCATGAAAAAACTTTACCAATGCTGAGGTATCAAAGAATAGATTCATATCCTGTCTTCTCTTTCCAGTATTATATCTTTAGATAGAGACCCTTTGCATTGTTTCAACGCCTCTCTTACCTTTATATAATCAGCGGCGGTCGGTTTGCTTTTTTTGGCATGACTCGTCCGCTTTAGCTCGGTTATCAGGTCATATACTTTCGCCAATGCTTGTGGCTTCAATTCATCCAATTCTTTTATGGTCTGTTCTTTTATATTAAGCATTAAAGCACCTCCTTTATAACTGAAGTGTAAATTCGCTATCAACGGCATTAAAGCATAGATAGCAATTTTATGCCAATTTTTCTGTATTGATTATTAAGCGCCAATTGCGATCGTTCAAAATGTATGTGCGTTTACGAGGCGAAGCAGAGCGGTAGATGATCAGCCAGAAGATAGCCCCGCCGCGTGGGCTCGGCTCTTCCGTTAACAATCTTGAGAAGTCCCTTTTCCTGGAGCATCGAAAGGGCCTCCCTTGATGCACGGGTGAAGGTGAGAGATTTAAGGTCAACACCCCTCCGGGTTCTAAAGCCCAAGGCCAGAGATTCAAGATGACGCTGTTCTTTTGTGAGGGTTTCCCAGTCTTCAAACGGCAACCGTCCTTTTTCTAGTGCGGCACGGTATTTCTTGACCGACCGTACATTCCACCATCGCTTTTTTCCGTCAAAGGAATGGGCCGAAGGGCCCAGCCCCAGGTATGGGGTATGGTTCCAGTATTTTCGGTTGTGCTGGGACTCAAGGCCTTTATTCCTGGCAAAATTGGATACTTCATAATGAATGTACCCCTTGTTTTCAAGAAAGGAGGCTGTGGCCAGAAAATGGGCTGCGGCGGTTTTTTCCGGCAGGGCGATCATGTTATTTTTATGTGAACGCCGGTAAAAAACCGTTCCTTTTTCAAGGGTCAATTGGTAGCAGGAGAGGTGTTCCGGTTGAAACGCAAGAGCCCTCTTGAGGATGGCGATCCACTCTTTCATGGACTGCGTCTTGAATCCGTAAATAAGGTCCAGACCGATATTTTTAAAGCCCGCGGATCGCAGGTGCCTAACGGCATTTTCAGCGTTTTCGGACGAATGCCTTCGGCCCAGAAACTTCAGTACGTCGTCGTTAAAAGACTGAACCCCCAGGTTGATTCGATTAAACTCCAGTGCTTTCAGGGCAGCCGCTTTGTGGCGGGTGATGTCGCATGGATTTGCCTCTATGGTGATTTCTGCATCTGGCGTCAAATGAAAATGGTCCAAAAGAGATGCCATCACCTGTTCAAGCATTTTTGTGTTTAAGAAAGAAGGCGTACCGCCGCCCAGATAAAGACTGTCGAATCGACCAAAAAGCCCTTTTTGATGAAGGACTTCCCTTTTCAATCCATCAAACCATCCGTCCATGGGGGTACTTGAAGGAATGGAATAAAAGCCGCAATAGGGGCATTTGCTTCGGCAAAACGGGATATGGACATATAAACCGGGAAGCATTTAGGGCCTCGGGAAAAAATAATTGCGCAAGATTGCGCCGTATTTTGGTTCGCCCGTTTTATACAAGATCTGGCAAGGCGCATCCGCCAGTGCATATTTGTGGATATGTGCCGGTGGATGTAACGCAGTAGACGGGCCAAAGGACAAGAAAGAT
>CAZPQA010000176.1:0-5023 GCA_964588535.1 uncultured Desulfobacteraceae bacterium | reverse complement strand
TTTGAAATTAGCCGCTTAGATGACCGTGGGCCAAGTTAGAACCAAGCCCCTCGAAAGGTTAGGCCTCATTTCCGGTCGTCCGGGTCTCACGAAACCTCGGGGGCGGGATAAATACTTTTCGCAGCCCTTCCTTCAATGAAATCGCTTCATCGGGGCAGAATCGTGCACAAACACCGCAGCCCAGGCAGACATCCGCATCCCTTTCAGCCAGGTTCTCGGCATTCAGCGAAATGGCATCCGTAGGGCAAAGATCCACACACGTTCCACAGCCTGTGCACAGATCAGCATCAATTTCAGACACGTAGTAGGTGGAATTGATCAGGGGTAAGGCGCCTTCCCGCCACATGCGGATGGCATCACAGCAATCCTTGCAACAGTTGCAGATACTCGTCTCAGGTCTGGATTCGTTGGAGGCGGGATGGTAAGCTTTGTGTACCAACCCCGCCGCCTCAGCCTCTTTCATAATTTTCAGCGCTTCTTCCTTTGTCACTTTCCTGGAAAATCCTTGGGCCGTCGTATGACGCGCCGATTTTCCAAACGTAAAACAATTCAACGTAGGCGCTTTGGTGGCACACCCATCCCCCAGAACCTTTCGCCGCTGACGGCAGAAACAGTGCCCGACAGCGATATCATCAAACTTGTCAATGATCTCTTCCACGCTCTGGCTCGGCAGAATAAACTCCTCGGGCGTCTCCACAACTTTGTCCACACGAACAACCCGGATGGTTCTGCCGTCTTCTCCATCCGTTGATGCCACAGTCCGGTCAACGGCCGGCGCCATTTTGAACGTGGGGAGCAGCTGGGCATAGTTGCGCTGAATATTGTCCCGAACTTCCGTCATGAGTTTTTCAAACAGCAATGCGAGCTCTTTCTCCGCTTCATCCCCTGTCAGCTCACCCATGAATTTATATTCCATCAAACCCACATTCATCAGGGGAAGCAAGCGATAGACCATGATACCTGAACCACTGGGTTGATTGAAAACCAGTCCCTTTCGTGCCAGCGTATCGGCAATACGACTTATCTCTTCACTGGAAAAACCGCTTGATACGGTCAATTCTTCCATGGTCTGGGATGCTTTGGATTTAAATGCACAAATCAAATCAAGTTCATCTTCATTCTCCCCGACCGCCTGCTTGATAATTGAAATGCTGGTGTCGTTGACCGGAAAGGGGAATAGTCCCTGTTTACAGACAACACCTGCGGCCCGCTGAAATTTCTGTTCTAATGACGCATTCATCACCATCTGTTCTACCTCCTTAATGTATCATCAAGATACTCCGCCCACATTCGACTCCGCAACATATCAATGGTTTCAAATTTTTCGTACAACAGCGGAAGAAGTCCTGAATTCGAACTTCGCATCTCCGCTTCCAGATCATGGCATATGTAGTGATGGCATATAAAAGGTCTTGACCCCGGACCCAGGGTACAGCCCAACGGTCCCAATAATCCACAACCCTTTTTACGGATACCGGTTTTTCGCCATACTCGTTTTCTGCCCGATAATTTTAAAAAAAGGACGTCCTTTTCTCCAAAAAGATAGCCAACCCGCTTACAACAGGGGGATTTACAATGAGCACACACCATTTCGACGCAATCTTTCTGAAGCGCCGCCACTTCAAGAATCAAAGTTTCCAATTTCCTGGCGGTCTTTTCAGCCTGATGCATACCCTTTTCATTTCTGTTTTGTTTCAAACATCTTGACTTGATATTATTGATTCAAATCTCTTTCAACAGTACATTTTCTGAAGCCTTTTCTGCAAAAAGGTCCAAGCCATTCAGTCTCTCCTCGATCCTTTCAAAATCAGGACCCGAAAGCATTGAAACATGATTTATCCCCTGCCGTTCCACCTTGTCGATGACGTATTTTACGGTGAAAAGATCCACATCCTGGGCCGGCTGATAAGCCCGTGTATTCTCGCCTTTTGAGCAGATTTCTGATACAATGCCAGCAGCCTTCGTCTCCGCGAGAATCTGTTGCAACAGGGACTTTGGAACGTTGAGTGCTTCGACAATTTGGGCTGAAGTCACGGCAGGAGCACCTTGGCAAAAACGTTTCACAAGAAAGTGCACCACCTGCAGCATGATGGCCTTTTTTAACCGGTAGCTGATCTGGGAAAAATCCGGTGCAAAATCATAATCCTTTTCGCTCTTAATGGAAAACATCAGTTCAGCGCCGAACAGCACAATCAACCAGCTTATCTGCAGCCAGACAAGAAAGAGGGGAAGCGCCGCAAAGCTACCGTAAATGGCATTGTATTTGGCCACACCGAACTGAAATGAGAGATAGGCCCACTGAAACAACTGAAACAGGGTGCCGGCTGCAATGGCGGCCGGCAAACCGAACCGCCAGCTGATTTTTCCATTGGGCAAAAACATGTAGAGGAACGTAAACAGAAGCCAAATGGCACAATAGGGCAGTAGTTTCATGAAAAAGAAAATGGCAGGGCTCACAGTCCCCAAAATAGAAAAAGACTGAACCGCAGATGTCACATGACTCTTGATGACAACGGTGAGCGCACTTGACGAAACCAGCAATATTGTACAGATGAACATGGTGGCCATATAATCGCTGACTTTCCGCCCCAGACTCCTGGATTTTTGAAAATTCAAAATGTGATTAAATGCACTTTCAGTATTTCCCAGAACGCGGATCACGGCCCAGAACAAGACCAGAACCCCCACCCCCGCAATCAGACCACCCTGGGTACTTTCAAGCATGGAATGGGCAAATAAGGTGACTTTTTCGATAACTTCTTCCTGTCCATAGAAACTTTCATGGAGTTGGCGCGCCAGGGCTTCCTGAAACCCAAACCCTTTGGCAATGCCAAACGCCATGGCCAGAACAGGAACAATGGATAAGAGCGAATAAAACGTCAGGGCAGATGCTCTGAACATGCACTGGTCTTCATTAAACGAACGAAAAGCAAGCAGCACAACCCGTAAGGGACGAATGTAAAGAGCTTTCCACATGGGGATGGCATCAGGGCGAATTTTCCAGATATCCTCTCCAAAAAACCGTATGCCTCCAGAGATCAGTTTGTTTGCCTTGTTTTTCATAAAAAATGCTCAGAGCCTCAGCAATGAATATCACTTCCTGCCATTACATCTCATCATGACTTTAAATACGGTCTCCAAAAATCTTTGTGCCGATTCTCACTAGATTGGCCCCTTCCTCAATGGCGACCCCATAGGAATTGGACATGCCCATGGAAAGAATAGACATTTCCGTATTTTGAAGATTCAAGGTTTTAATCTCATCAAAGAGATTTTTGGTCTTTCGAAAATAGGGTCTGCTCTCCTCAGGATCACCAGTGAACGGCCCCATGGTCATCAGTCCCCTGATTTTCACATGCACCAGGGTGGATATCTCCTCGATCAGCCGAGCAGCCGCCTCCGGCATAACACCGGCCTTTTGAACCTCTTCACCGCTATTGACCTCCAGCAGAATCGGCATTGTTTTATTTAACCCTTTGCAGGCCTTATCAATGGCTTTGGCCAGTTTCATGGAATCCACGGTTTCGATCATATCAAAGATGGCCGAGGCTTTTTTGGCCTTATTGGACTGCAAATGCCCGATCATGTGCCATTTTACCGGCCGGGAAACCGCAGCATGCAGCCTCTCCGCTTCCTGAACATAATTGTGCCCGATGATCGTAAGCCCCCCCTCAATCGCCTCAACAACCTCTTCTGATGAGCGGGTTTTGGCGGCGCCCACAAGTTGAACCCCTTCAGGCAATTCCGCCTGAATTCGTTTTATATTGTCCCTAATCATAATTACCTCCCTACTAATTAAGAAAGTGATACCGCAATTCCAAATGGGTGTAAAGGGGCAGGCCGCCATAAAGGGGGATTTCGTTGCTTTTTTTCCCATGGCTGTGGTATTCAGGGATAAATAAGCAAGGAGAAGCAACATGACAAAAGATGACAATGGGCATTTTGCACAGAAACACCCTTCAGACAGCGAAACCGACCCCCGCGTTATTAGCGCATTGAAACAGCGGGCATCAGCAGGAGGGGTTCCCTGTGCAGTCGCCTTTAAAGTTGCATCAGAATTGGATGTGACACCGGGGCTTGTGGGAAAAACGGCGGATCTGCTTGAACTGAAACTGAAAAAATGTCAAATGGGGCTTTTTGGATATGAACCAGATAAACGGATTGTAAAACCGGCTGAAACGGTTTCGGGGGAATTGGAAACCTGCATTCGGAAAGAGCTCACAGACAACCGATTGTCCTGCGAAAAGGCATGGGAAATTGCCAAAGAATCGGGTTTGACAAAGATGGCAGTTTCGTCCGCCTGTGAACGCTTAAGCATTAAAATTAACGCCTGCCAACTGGGCGCTTTTTAGGCATATCAAAAAAAACATCCTCGTCATGAAAAATGCCCGGGGGCATGTCAATCAGAGGATGTTTTATTTTCGACCGGTTTTCGCTAACAACTACAGGAAGAACCACATGCAGCGGGCTGCACCGGCATGTTTGACATAATGTTGAAACCGGAGCCCATGGCGGAGGTCACATAGTCCACCTTGATGGGTTTTACCTGGTCATACAGGGTGTTTTCAACAACAAATTTGATACCTCTGTCGTCAAATTCCTGATCGTCGTCTTTTGACTCATCCAGAGCCATTCCCAGTGACGGGCCGCTTCACCCGCCCTGGGACATCATGATTCTGATGGCCGGTATCTCTTCCCTGTCCTTCAGGAAGTCTTTGATCATCTCGCTTGCTTTTTCGGTTATTTCCAGCATATCTCCTCCTTATGTTCCTTTTGGTTATGTGTTGTATAGAATATGCACGATATTCGCTTTGTCAATAGAGAGACAGAGGGAAGAAAAAGGTTGCAAATTTTCTAAAAGGGTTCCTCTTTGAGGCGTTGTTTCAGCCAGATAATCACCCTATCCAATTCCCCGCGCAATTCTTCAATGGCTTTTCCCCGATGGCTGATGCTGTTTTTTTCTTTCCGGGTCAACTGAGCAAAGGTTTTTAGAAACGGCGGATAGTAAAAAAGCGGGTCATAG
>CAZPQA010000175.1:0-5195 GCA_964588535.1 uncultured Desulfobacteraceae bacterium | reverse complement strand
CCACAAAATATCCTGCTCAATCTGATAAATCAAGCATTAGCGACCTTGCTAAGCGAGTGAAGAAAAAACCGGGAAAGAACCGCCGGTTAATTCCGGGGGACACAATAATTATTGAATTTATTGTGTCCCCTTAATTTCATGAGTTGAATATTCATTGCCTGCAAAGTGGTTATCGTGGTAAAAGGGTCCGGTCAGAACAATTCCTTCATTTTCAGTGACACAACACCCTAATATGAGCTCAGTTCACTTTCTGCCATATCCTCACCGTTTCAAGACCGTCCACATGTTTTTCTTTGCCTTCTTCCTTTCAACAATGGCGTTGATTATCCTGTTCCGGGGTGATGTCCCCAGTGCCCGAGCAGGGGAAACGAAGTCCCAGTTTATTTACATTGTCAAAAAGGGGGACACTCTGGGGGGGATCGCTCTTCACCATAAGGTCTCCATCAAGGCGTTAAAAAAGTGGAACAAACTGTCTGGCGACAAAATTCTTAAAGGACAGCGCCTGCAGATAAAATCCGTCCCCTCTGGTTTTTATATGGTCAAAAGCGGTGATACCCTTTCCGAAATAGCCCTTCAATCAAACATTCCCATTTCCCGACTGCGAGAACGGAATCGCATTTCAGGGGATCGGATCTACACGGGTCAGAAACTCAAGCTGGGTTCAGCCCGGGCCCCGGCCAAAAGGCCCCCCATCCATGTGGTTAGAAAGGGAGAGGCCCTATGGGATATCGCGAGACAATACAATCTTTCCATTTCCGAAATCAAAAAACGAAATCACTTAAACACGGACGTCATTACGCCCGGCATGTCCCTTAAGCTGTTTGAGCCCGCAAAAAAGGAAACCGTTCAAGAAGTTGAAGAAGAACTGTTTGAGTACAGGGTCAAGCCGGGGGACAATCTGTCCACCATTGCACAGCGATTCGATGTGGCTGTGAGCCTTCTCAGACAACTTAACGGTCTTAAAAAGAACCGGATTTACCCGGGGCAGACCTTGCAGCTGCGGCCGTCTTCATTGGACGAAGCGGTGTATGTGGTGCGTTCGGGAGAGACATTGTCTTCAATTGCGCTCAAGTACCGAATGAACGTATCAGAGATAAAGCGCATCAACGATCTTGACGGCAGTAAAATTGTGGCGGGGCAGGAGTTGCGTCTCAAAGCGACGAAACCCCACATCCATATTGTGGAACGCGGCGATGCACTCTGGGAAGTGGCGAAAGCCTATGGCATGAAAGTAGCGGATATCAAAAAGCTCAACGGGTTGGCCTCCGACCGGATTTACCCGGGGCAGGAGCTTCAGTTGGGGACGAAGCCGGTCAAGAGTTTTGGTGTCTATACGGTCAAAAAGGGCGATCACCTGGGCAGAATCGCCCGTCTCCATCAGATGAGTGTGGCGGATTTGAAACGGTTGAACAACATGCGCACTGCATTGATTCATCCCGGGGATCAATTGAAGGTCAATCCTCTGCTGCGCAAAGGAAGGGAATGGCTCAAAATCAGTGAGATCAACTGGGATGACCTGATGGGCTCCTCCGGGGGGTTCAAAAAAATTAAAATCGGAAACGGGCCCTATTACGGCAGTCGCCCCAAGGCCTCCCGCCAGAAGAACCGTCGGTATTATGAGAGCGCCCCCCTGTCACTCTGGAATACCTACAAGCGTGCCCGAAAACTCCAGGCGGCTTTCGATAGAAAAATTTCCCGGATGGGACGTCTCAGCGACAGCCTGAAAGGATGGCATATTGTGCTGGACCCGGGGCACGGGGGTTTGGATCCGGGTGCTGTGGTGGCCAACCTGGACGGCAACGGCAATAAGGTGTATGTGGTGGAAGATGAATATGTGTACGACACTGCTTTGCGAGTGTATGTCATGCTCCGCCTGCACGGGGCAGATGTGACCCTGACCCTGCTGAGCCCCAATCATCTGATTCGACATTCAGACCCGCCGGTTCAGACCTTTGTAAATGAAAAAAACGAGGTCTATAACAGCCGAGGGTACAATAAAGGAAACAAAAGGGCCCATTGGCCCATAGGCGGGCGTAACGGAAACCTTTCCCGCCGCGTGGATATTGCGAGGAAGGCTTTCAAGAATGTGCCTCAAAACCGGCGCATTTTTTTATCCTTTCATGCGGATATTGATCACAGCGCCCCCAATGCCCCCCTGGTTCTGTATTATCGAAGCAGAAGAACCGGGAAGGCGGATCGTGCATCGAAACATTTTGCAAAATCCATGCAGGCTTTCCTGGGAGCGGGTACGGCCATTCGCGGTCAGAACCTCTTGGTACTGCGAAACAATCCGGCCCGCATCAGAGCGATGCTGGAGTTACGGAATCTGGCTTATACGGATCATGCCTGGGCGTTGCGGTTCGAGGAATTGCGCCAGCGGGATGCGGAAAAGGTGGTGCGGGGCCTGGTTGAATATGTGGGGAGGCGGGGATAAATGATTGACTGTCCTCGCCAGGTTCCCAAGCCCCAAAGCCAATGCGCACATTATAGACAACCTTGGATCCTTTGAGGATGGACAATCAGGGATTTGACCACAAGATATCTGTTTCGGTACTGCTGAATATTTGCGATATCCAGATAGTACTTCTGGGGCTCACGGTACGGTGTCCTTGAGAATGTGACCCGTTCTATGAACATCCATGCCCGGTATGTGGTAAATTGGCCACAAAATCAGCTTATGCTTGGCTCGCGCCCTTTTCAAGAATAGGTTTTGCAGTGTTGGTGGCTCCGGCCCGAATTTCTGCTGATCTGCCATCGATGATTTTACCAGGGTATCCAGGGGATTGGCAAACCCTGGGGCCTGGGTTTTATGGGCCGCTTTACCGGGAGTTTGAACGTTTGTCTTTCCACGCATTTTGGAAACAGGGTCCAAGGTGAAAGCGTGGGGGCTATACGCTCAGAGAAGTGTTTTCAGAACTACAAGATAAGTAGCCCCTGTCCGTTTCAATGGCGCTTCAGACCGGTGGATGTCTAAGATGCCATCGTGTTGCCTGCTCAAAGGCAAACGCCGCTTGAAGCAGGTCCGCTTCCTTGAACGGCCCGGCGGCAAGTTGGAGTCCAATGGGCAAGCCCTGGCTGCTGAATCCGCAAGGAACGCTCACCGCGGGCATTCCGGACAGATTGAACAATGGAGTATAGAATTTTAAGTCCCCGAGAATCAATTGCGGGGGCAGGCCCGGCGGCTCTTCGGGAATGGGACCCGGCATGAAACCCACCGTGGGTGTCATGAAAAGATCAACGGATTTCAATTGGTCAAGCAGGTGGCGCCGGACATAGGCGCGAAAGCGCTGTGCCTGGACATATGCTTCCGCGCGGACCAGTTTGCCTAGACTCAAAAACAGCCTGACCCCCTTTGAATAGTCAGCCAGCCGCGTTTTCATGTATTCGTCGTGATAAGCAGCCGCCTCGGAGAGCATGATAAGAAAGAATGACGCCCAGACCTCCTGAAATGAGGGAAAGCTAACTTCCTGTATGTGCGCCCCAAGCGCCTCCATGCGGATGACTGCCTCATCAAAGGCCGTTAATATCTCTCTATCGCAACTGTTCTCAAAAAATTGGCATGGGACGCCTATCCTCACCCCTTTGATGTCTTGACCCAACTTACTGCTGAAATCCGGCGTCGGAACCCTGGCCGAGGAAGGGTCGCGGGAATCATATCCCGCGCATCCCTGGAGCAAGAGCGCACAATCCCTAACGGTCCTAGCAAGGGGCCCGGCATGGTCCAGACTCCACGTCAGAGGAATCATCCCTGCCCGGCTCACCCTGCCAAAAGTGGGCTTTAGTCCCACCACGCCACAACAGAATGCGGGGTGGCGGATGGAGCCCCCTGTATCGCTCCCCATGGCCCCGAACACCATGTCCGACGCCACGGCCGCCGCCGAGCCGCTGCTGGAGCCTCCGGTGCTGAGCCTTGTGTCCCAAGGGTTTTTGGTGGCCTTGTAAAAAGAGGAAAGACAAGGAGCGCCAACCGCGAATTCAAAAGTTGCCAGCTTTCCCATAAGCACGCCCCCGGCTCGCTTGAGCCGGGTGACGACCGTGCTTTCCCTTGTGGCGACATTGTCTTTGAGAAGCAGGGAACCGGCCGTTGTGGGACCCCAGTTATAGATATCCTTGACCGCCATGGGAATTCCGTGAAGAGGTCCGCGATAAATCCCTTTAAGGATTTCCTGTTCCGCCTGTTTTGCCGTAGTGAGGGCCCGGTCTTCAAAAACCGTAAAAAAAGCGTTCAGTTTGGGGTCCAGGCTCTGGATTCTCTCCAAAGTCTTAAGGGTGACCTCCACGGGCGATATCTGTTTTTCCTTTATCCATTCAACCACGTCGGACAGAGGGTAAAACCCCGTTTTTAAGGTTTTATTCATCTAAATAGCCATCCGAAGCGGACTGGAAGAGGCTGTCGGGGCCAAGCTTCAGGCCCAACGTGATTTGGCAGGTTTTTTCCAATTCCAGCAACGCGGGATATGCCTCTACCATCTCGTCGAGTTCATCCTGGTCGAGCTGAACATCCGACGCAAACAGCAAGGCTTCCACTATTTCTCTGTTTGGCATCCTTTTAAAAACTCCTTATCCCAAGACTTCAGAGGAAAACGCAAACATGACCAAGGAAAAAGATACGGGAAAGCTGCCTCTTTACTGGGTGAATAAGAGCTCCTTATTTTGATGGCAAGCTATAGGTGATTCGCCATTGTGTGTCAAACAGAATCCGACTATCCCGATATGGCGGGATTGTGGATACAACTGTCGGGAGTGAACTGGTGGTCTTGGCCTGCAAGCCGTGGAAGAGGAGACGGTTCCAGGCGGCTTGTCGTAGATCCCGTGTTTAGCAGGGATCTTCTCCGAAAAGGAAGAAATCGAGCAAATTCGAGCAGAGTTATGTCTTCGACCCATCTGTTTTTTAAAAATCTGGCTGTGTCGCTTCTGGATATCGGGGACCCACATATGTTCTGTCAGTGTTTCCTTCTACGGTGCTTTCAGAACCAACCCCTCTGTTTGAGTTGGAAGAGCGCTTTCCCCTTGTGAGTATCAACCATTGCCAGTTGATCACGTATCTAACTGATATCGAATGATATTTTATCACCAAAAGGCTGAGCTTGATAGCAGGTGTTGCAACGTCCCACTGCTCCTATTGATCAGAAAAAGACATTAAACGGGTTCCCATCGATGATATAGCTTCTTTGAGAATACCATTCCGTCAATTT
>CAZPQA010000174.1:0-5204 GCA_964588535.1 uncultured Desulfobacteraceae bacterium | reverse complement strand
ATCTCTTCCGCCACACGCCTGGCCGCATCTCGAGGATCCTTCGCGTCCCGGATGGGGCGACCGATGACCACATAGTCGGATCCGTTTCTGACAGCGTCCGCCGGGGTGACAATGCGTTGCTGATCGTCCTGCTCCACAATAGTCCAGGCCGGACGAATGCCGGGGGTTACAGCGATCAGATCAGCGCCTAACGTCTTCTTGACCACGCCGACTTCCAAGCCGGAACAGACCACCCCGTGACACCCTGCATCTTTGGCAATCTGTGCCTTTTGAAGGACCAGGGCTGAAATATCGTTTACATATTCATCTCTGTACCCCAGGATCTTCAGTTTATCCTGGTTGAGGCTGGTGAGCACGGTGATGGCCAGGATTTTCGTATTTCCCGGATTGTTTTCCGCAACACTTTTAAGGATTTCTCCCCCCTCATCGCAGTGAACCGTTACAAACGTGGGTTTATGGACGCTGGCCGCGCGAAAGGCTCTCTGTACGGTGGCGGGGATGTCGTGCAGTTTAAGATCCAGAAATATACCGGCACGGCTCACATCCCGAATGGCATCGATGATCTTCGGGCCCTGGGAGATGAACAGTTCCAAGCCAACCTTAAAAAGACCCACATCCTCTTTGAGGGTTTCCACATAGCCCATGGCGCCATCATAGTCGGGAAGGTCCAGGGGAAAGACTATATAGTCTTTGGGGGGTTTCATGATTTTCCTCGTTTACACATTAATGGGATTTTGATTATGGTAGGAAATAAATAGTTGACACGTTAAAAAAAAACAACCATATTGCGTAAATTCAATTTTGGGCCACCGTAGCTCAGTTGGTAGAGCACCTCACTCGTAATGAGGATGTCTGCGGTTCGACTCCGCACGGTGGCTCCAAAAAAATTACACCTACACGATGGCCTGAGACGAATGGGATACACTTCCTGATTCCGCTTGGGCCATTTTTTTGGCCTTTACCGCGGATAACGGTATGTAAACCCGGCCCCCACATACCAATCGGTCGCCGCTTCTGAAATTCCTTTCCCCCCCGAGATATCCACCTGGAAGTTCTCCAGAATCAAATATGTAAACCCACCGTCGATGGCGTTTGCAGGAGTGTTGGAAGGGTTCATGGCGATGCTGCCGTATGCTTCTACGAATGCGCCCAAATGTTCAGTTAAACTGAAGCCCAGACTCGCGGTATAATTGAAATTGGATAAGGTATGGTTTTGGTCCGTATCTGAGTTCAATATCGTCTGCCAGGAGGCACCCAGATTGTAGCTGAATGACAAAAAATCAGTGATGGGGTTGGTAAATGCAAACAGGAACGAAGGGTCGGCGCGGTGACTTGTAAAATCGTCCGCGCCCACGGGGAGCGACACCTGGGCTAAAACGGCACTTTCCGGTACCCAGTCTGAACCTTCGAAAAACCGGTACTTGACCGCCAGGCTGGCGTCGCCCGAACCGTTTAAACTGGAACCGGCCTCGTTTCTGGGATATGTATTTTGCCAGTTATACCCCACATACCCCACACGGACTTCTGCGCTGGGAACAACGCCGAATCTCAGCAAGGTATTGGGAAACTGGTCGAGTTTTGTCCGGGTGCCGCTTGTGTCTTTGTTTTCCGCATGGGTCCAGCCTATCTCCGCCTGCGGATAACACGGCGGGACAATACCGGGGGATGTGGTCATGCCCGGTCTATCAGAAGTGAGTGGCCCAGGATTTTTCGGGCAGGCACAGGCGGATAATGAAATCATCACGCCCAAAAGGAGCAGCAGAAAACCGATATCCCCATATATTTTTTTTGTCATAACACCCTCTTCACAAACCTCAAGTATGGTGGCAAAATACGGGCAACTTTTTATACACCAAAAAATCTCTGTTTACAAGCTCTCAAGAATTTTTCACGTGGTTGACATGAGGATATTAATCTGCTGGTCCGTCATGTCTAAGCCATGTTTGAAAATGTCTAGGGTCCGGTAGAAAACCTGCCTTTTTATCCCTTCGGCCAACACATTGTAGGTAAACAGGATCTGTCGTTTGTGGCCCCGAACCAGAAGTCCAATTTTCAGTTTTTCGTTGATCAACGACAGATCGTCATCGTCCAGGAACTGAGCACCGAATCGTCCCAGGGCGTAAGCCTGAAGACTGAAGCAGTCAATGGGTCCCATGGACAGGGGGATTCGGTAGAAAAAAGCCGCCACAAAGGAGAGACCCACCTGGAAGACCAGAGATTCATCCCGATCGTGGATAACATATTCCCGCTCTTCCATCCAGACCTTGACCTGATTTTTCAGAAGCGGTGAGGGGAGCTCTTCCGGAAGAAAATTGATGAAGGCGCCGGTTTCCGATTCAGGCGGAAGAAAGTTCATTCAATTAGACCTCATCAAAGGGCTCTGGACCATTCCGGCCGAAGGTCGACGTTGCCCTCCAGGGCGCTGTCGATCTGCGCCAGAGCGGTCTCTTTGCCCCTGGGCAGCCGGGCCTTGATGGGCAGGTAATTGGAGGCGTGATTTGAGAAAAACATGCCTCTTGAAAGATTGGTGTGGGCAATCATCTCTCGGAGTTCCACCAGGGTTTCCCGTTCGTTGAGCAACTGAAACTCGCCCCTTTTGTATTCATCATAAAGCGGGGTCCCCGGAAGCAGCATAACGGTGAGTGCCCCCACATAATTGGGGTCCATGGCGCTGAGCACTTCCCCGGTGGCCCTGGCGTGCTGAAGGGAAAGGTCCGGGTTATTTCCCGCAATGCCCAGGAGTACCGTAACAGAGAGCTTGATGCCCGCCTCCCGGACTTTTCGGCCCATGTTGATAAGATGCTGGCCCGTTGATCCCTTTCGAATCTTTTTGAGCAGGGCATCATCGCCTGTTTCCACGCCCAGATAGAGTATGCCCAGCCCATTTTCCCGAAGGGCTTTCAAATCAACGGGGCTTTTCATTTTGATACCCTTGGCATTTGCGTAGGCCCCCACCCGTTTCACCCACGGGAGGTGTTCGCGAATACGGTCCAGTATCCACATGAGTCGTTTCTGGGGAATAATCAGCGCATCCCCGTCCATGAGGAAGACCCGGTCCTGCCGTTTCATGACCTGTGACGCAAATAAAATATCAGAAAGGATGATTTTATCGTCTTTGATGGTAAATCGCTTGTCGGTATAGGTCCCGCAGAAGGTGCACTTGTTGTGGGAACATCCCAAGGTTACCTGAAGCAGGATGCTGTAGGCCTCGCTGGGGGGTCTGATGCAATTGCCTTCGTAATGCATTCCGTCTTCCATTTTCTTTTTCTCCTGTGTTGGGCAGTAGGGGTGCCCCTTGTGGGTACCCATAGGGCAGGCACGAGACCTGCCCCTACGGGGATTGTTTATCGGTTGCGGCGCAGATAGACCTTCAGGGCTTTCAGAGGGTTCTTGGCGGAATCCATGACCGCCGTGGGTTCAAACCCGCTGTGGAGCATGCAGTGGGTGCATCGGGGATCCCGGCCCACGCCGTATTTTGACCAGTCGGTGTTTTTCATCAAGTCACGATAAGCGGGTTCATAGCCGTCGTTAATGAGATAGCAGGGCCTTTGCCAGCCAAAAATATTGCGCGTGGGATTCCCCCAGGGGACACAGGCATAATCTTGATTCCCTTCCAGGAAATCCAGATATAGGCCGCTGTGGTTAAACCGCCAGTTTTTGCCCTTTCCTCTCAGGAAGATGGATCGGAACAGTTGGATGGCCTCATCCCGGTTGAAGAAATGCTCCCGGTCCGGTGCGTTTTCATAGCTGAAAGCAGACGCAACGGTCATGGCTTCCACTTGAAGGGACGTGAGCAGGTCAAACAATTCTCCCGCGCTTTCGGCGGTTTCCCCCTTAAACAGGGTGGTGTTGGTGGTGACCCGAAACCCCTGGGAGACAAGGAGCCCAATGGCCTTTACGGCATTTTCAAATACGCCTTTGCGGCCCACCCTTGCATCATGGTGATCCTTGAGCGCGTCCAGGTGAACATTGAATGTGAGGTAAGGGCTGGGCGTAAATTCATGAATTCGTTTTTGAACCAGAAGGGCATTGGTGCACAGGTACACAAATTTCTTGCGCGACACAAAACCTTTTACAATCTCAGCCATCTGCGGGTGCAGGAGCGGTTCTCCCCCGGCGATGGACACCACGGGGGCGCCACATTCTTCTACTGCGCCCATGCACTCTGCTGCACTCATCCGTTTTTTAAGAATTTCCTCCGGATGAGCAATCTTTCCGCAGCCCATGCAGGCCAGGTTGCAGCGAAAAAGAGGTTCCAGCATCAGCACCAGGGGAAATCGGCCGTTGCCGTTTGAACTGAATCGTTTTCTGCCGACATAGGCGCCGATGCGCGCCTTTTGAATTAGTGGTATTCCCAACAGGACTCCTTATGTTCAATTATCTTGTGTTTCCATTTCACACAGTTGCTTCATCAGATCCAGGGTGTGTCTCCATCGCCCTTCCCACCCGTCAGCGGGGGGCATGCGGATCAAAATCTGTTGCAACTGATCACAGGCTAGTCCCGGATCTTCGTCTTCCAGATAAGCCTCCGCGAGTCCCAGACGATTTTCAACAAAATCGGGATCCTGCATAACGGCGCGTTGGTAATGAAGAATGGCCTTTTCCAGATCCCCGATGCTCACAGGGGGGTCTGGCGCCCGAAGATAGAGCTCCCCCAGCATTCGGTCCGGCCCCCCGTGATCGAGTCCAGGTTTCAAACGGGAGGCTTCAATTGCACCCCGTTCGATGACCGGCACCAGGCTCAATCCCTTCAGAGGTTGGTTTTCAGCTTCCAAGCCTGCCAGGTACGCGGCCAGATAGTGGGCGGTAGGGTTTTTCGGATCCCGGGCAACAGCTGCTTCAGCCATTTTCCGCCCGTTTACAGCATTTTCCAGCCGTACTGATTTGCTCGTTCCGTTCCGAGCCGCCACGGCATAACAGCGGGCAGCCTGTAATGCCGCCCCCGGGTCCTGTTTGCTCTGCTGTTCCCACATAAGCGCCTGGTTTCGGGTGCAGGGCGACCACAAAGAGGATTTTTCCGTGGCTCCGGTTATGCTATCCACAACTGTTTCATGCCGCGACATGCCCTTGATCGGTGCGCAAGCAGTCAGGAACAGGAGGATAATCCACAGGCTATGGTATAAAACAGGCATCATTTTTTTCGCCCAGCCGGAATTGCAGCAGATCCGGATCGGCCGGTCCAAAACCGTCGGTCTGCAGAAGGG
>CAZPQA010000173.1:0-5240 GCA_964588535.1 uncultured Desulfobacteraceae bacterium | reverse complement strand
ACCCCATGAGGTCATGATCTACCCCAACGAAACCCTTTTGGATGTACTGAGGGATCAACTGGATATGACCGGATCAAAAGAGAGCTGTGGAGAAGGGGTTTGCGGGTCCTGCACCATTCACATGGATGGCAAGCCGGTCCGGTCCTGCCTGACCCTGGCCATGGAAGCCCGGGGCGCAAAGATCAAAACAGTGGAAGGCCTTGCCAACGGGGATGAATTGTCAAATCTGCAGCAGTCCTTTATCGATCACGGTGCGGTCCAATGCGGGTTCTGCACCCCCGGCATGCTCATGACGGCGGACGCACTGCTTTCGGAGAATCCAAAGCCGGATGAAAAAGCCGTCCGCAAAGCCCTTGCCGGAAATATCTGCCGGTGTACCGGATATGCAAAAATTGTCGAAGCGGTGGCCCATGCGGCCCAGCCAGACGACGATTGCTGCGATTGCAAACAATAAGGAGTAGGGAATGTCTGATTACACCATCATAGGAACAAGGATGCCACGGGTTGATTCCAGGTCCAAAGTTATGGGAAAGGCTAAGTACACAGCCGATCTGAAACTACCCGGCATGCTGGTCGGGAAAATCAAAAGAAGTCCCTATGCCCATGCCCGCATCCTAAATATTGATACGTCAAAGGCTGAGGCGCTTCCCGGTGTCAAGTCAGTGGTTACGGGAAAAGATACCGAAGGCGTCAAATGGGGTGTTTTTCCCTATACCCGGGATCAGCAGTTTATCCAGACGGAAAAAGCCCGGTACATCGGGGATGAAGTAGCCGGTGTGGCGGCCGTCGATGAAAAGACCGCTCTTCTGGCCCTTGATCTCATCAGGGTGGAATACGAGGAACTGCCAGCCGTGTTTGACCCCATGGAAGCCATGGCATCGGAGACGGAACTCATTCATGAAGACTACCCTAATAATGTGAATATCCATGTGAATATCGACACGGGAAACGTGGATGAAAACTTCGAAAAAGCTCATTATATTCGAGAAGACACCTTTGTAGCGTCGGAAGAGTCCTATTTTCACGCCGAACCCTATGCCGTGGTGGCACGGTTTGACCCTGATGACTGCCTGGAAGTCTGGTGCCCCAACGGCGGGCCACACATGAAATCCAAACCCCTTTCCAATTCATTCAAGATTCCGCTGCACAAGGTCAAGATCAAAAAAATTGCCATTGGCGGTGCTTTCGGGGGACGGTCTGAAATATGCCCGGCCGATTATATCTGCTCTCTTCTGGCGAAAAAGACCAACAAGCCCGTCAAGATTGTGTTCACCCGTGAAGAAAACACCATTGCCACCCGCCAGGGACATGCCATGATCACCACCCATAAAACAGGCGTGGACGAAGGCGGACGCGTCATTGCCCGTGAAACCACCTGCTACATGGACGGCGGCGCTTACTCCAGTACCGGTCCCATTGCCACAAGCGTTCCCTTTCTTTCCATGGAACAGGCGTATCGAATGGAAAGTGTAAGGTATAACGGCTATCGGGTTTACACCAACAAGCCCATCCGGGGAATGATACGGACCCACGGAAGGGGGTTTGCCTGCGGGGTCGATACCCAGCTGGACATGATCGCAGACCATCTCGGCATAGACCCTGTGGAGATACGGCTTAGAAATTCCCGGCAGCCGGGTGATTATACCAATACGAAATCGCATGTTTCCTCCTGCGCCATGGACGAAACCATTCAGAAGGCTGTTAAAAAATCAGGTTTTAGGGAAAAATGGGGGAAACTGCCCCCTTTCCATGGCATCGGCATCGGTACCAATTCGGTGCAGACAGGCTTCCCCATGGGGATACGGGGCGGCTCACAGGCTTTCATCAAGTTCAATGAAGACGGGGAAGCCTTTGTTATGAGCGGCGTTGTGGACAACGGCCAGGGCAATGAAAACATGGTGGTCCAGATCGCGGCTGAGGAGCTGGGTCTTTTGCCGGAGGACATCCATCTGGTGAATGCCGACACGGAAACCACATCCTCAGACCCCGGGTCATATTCCCAGGTCTCAACCTTTGTAGGCGGGCAGGCGGTTAAGATTGCCGCTGAAAACTGCCGGGCAAAACTCTTTGAGGTGGCATCTAAAGTCTTGAAAGTTGCCCCTGAAGAACTGGTCGCTAAAAATCGCCTCATTTTTGTCAAAGACGACCCTGAAAAATCCATACCCATTAAAAAGGTGGTCAGGATCAGCCTGTTGAACTTCAACTCGGTCAACGCTGAAGGCGGCTACTGGCCTAAAGTGGACATGAAGCGGGAATGGGTCAAAAACCCTTATGGCCAGATGTGCGAAGCCTTTTCATTCGGGACCACTATCGTGGAAGTCAAGGTCGACCCTGATACGGGTCAGGTGGAGGTACTTGAAGCAACGGCAGCACAGGATGTGGGGTACGCCTTGAACCCGTTGGTTCTGGAAGGCCAGTTTGAAGGTTCCATTGCCATGGGCGGACAGGGCGGCATGCTGACCGAGTACCATGAATGGAACGACGGCAGGTGTATCAATTCCACCATGCTGGATTATAAGCTGCCGCTCGCCTGCGACATGCCAAAAATCAACAATATCATCGTGGAATCCATCGATCCCAAGGGGCCATACGGCGCCAAGGAAGCCGGCATGTCAATCGCCATGTCCGCTGCCCAGGGCTACAGCGGCGCCGTCAGCAATGCCATCGGTGTCCACCTGGATGCATTTCCCCTGACACCGGACAAGATTCTCGCCGCCATCAAAGCGAAAGAGGCACAAGGCTGAAAACAGGTTACAGTTTTTTAGGGTGCAGGGGGCAGTTGTCAGGGGGCAGAAAAAATCAGCTTCAATTTCATCCCGCCCCCTGCACCCTGACAACTGCACCCTGTGAACTGTTACAAAAGATAATTCTTAAAGATATATTCACCGGAGGAAAAAATATGAAAGCATTAATCATCGGCGGAGTCGGCGGCATGGGACAGGGCGTTGCAAGGGACCTGGTTAAGCAGGAACAGGTGACCGACGTCATCTTGGCTGACCTGTACCCGGATCCCGAAAGACTCTCAAAAAAGCTGCGTGAAAATGAAAAAGCGACCCTCATAAAAATGGATGTCAATGACCATGAATTAATGGTTAAAGCGTTCAAAGGCGTGGACGTTGTCATCAATACCGCAGGCCCATTTTATAAAACTGCCGTACCGGTTGCCAGAGCGGCCGTCGAAGCCAAAGTCAATTATATTGATATCTGCGATGATTACGAGGGAACCGAAATTCTTTTTAAATCAGACATCGACCAATTGGCCAAAGATGCCGGCATCACCGTACTGACAGGGATGGGATCCGATCCGGGAACCAATAATGTGCTGGTGAAGTGGTACGCGGACCGTCTGGACCGTGTTGATGAGATTTACCTCTACTGGGTCGTGAGCATTGCCGAGCTGGCTGGGGCCGCCTGGGACCACAGCCTTCATATGACCCTGGGGAAAATCCCCCAATTCATTGATGGTGAACTGGTGCATGTGGAAGGCGGAACCGGAGAAGTGGCGGAACAATTCCTTGATCCCCTTGGCACCTGTCATGTCCGTTACGTGGGTCACCCCCAGCCACTCACTCTTCCCAAATACATCAAAGGGGTCAAAAATGTGATCATCAAGGGTTCCTTGATCCCTTTGTGGGTGGACGAACTGATCAAATCACAGAAAGATACCGGCTTTCTGGGGACAGAACCCATTGATGTCAAAGGGACCCGGGTCACCCCCTATGATATAGCGCTGAAAATGTGGGAAACCATTCCCGAAGGCAGGGATAACGGGCCCCAGTCATCCGGTTTGAAGGTTATTGTCAAAGGCGAAAGGGACGGTAGAAAGGTTGTCTACACCGCCGATATGGTGGGCAGGATGGCACCGGGAACCGGGCTTCCCGCCTCCATAGCATCCCTTATGATGGATGCGGGTGATGTCACCGTAAAAGGGGTTGTGGCACCCGAAGGTTGCATTGACCCGGACAAATTCCTGAAGATTTTCTTAGGAAGAGGGGCCAGAATCCATCAGACGGAAACCATTTCATCCATGTTTGAGCCCGAAAAATAGACGAGGAGACCTGATCTTATGAAAGAGACCGAAAAATTGAACATCACCAAGAGTCTGGAACTGTATGAAGACGCGGTGGAACTGGTGCCGGGAGGCGTTCTAGGAGCCAGAAAGCCCGGTGATTTTATCCAGGGAGAATACCCTATTTTTCTTGAAACCGGCAAAGGCTCCCGCCTGATCGATGTTGACGGCAATGAGTTTATTGATTTTCTGTGCGGCTACGGCCCCATCATCCTTGGATACCGGGAAGAAGAGGTGGATAAAGCGGTCTGCCGGCAAATAGAAGAAAAGGGATTTTGTTTCACCCTGACCCAGAAATATCAGAACCATCTAGCAGAAAAACTGACCGAGATAGTCCCCTCTTCTGAAATGAGCATATTCCTGAAAACAGGTTCTGATGCCACGACTGCCAGCATCCGTATCGCACGGGCGCATACCAACAAACTGAAAGTGATGCGCTGCGGTTACCATGGCTGGCATGACTGGTGTGTGGAAATGAAAGGGGGTATCCCGTCGAAATTCTATGAGGATGTCTATGAATTTCAATACAACCGGCTCGATCAGCTGGAAGGGTTGATGGCCGTGCACGGCGATGAAACCGCCGCCATCATCATGACCCCCTTTGGCCACCCCAATCACCGGAAGATGGAGATCCCCGCCCCCGGGTTCCTGGAAGGCGCCAGGGACATCGCCGACAAATATGGCGCCGTACTGGTCTATGATGAGATCAGAACCTGTTTCAGGCTTTCAATGGGCGGCGCTCAGAAGCTCTATAATGTTACACCTGATCTAACGGTTCTCGGAAAGGCCATGGCAAACGGCTATCCCATCTCGGTGGTCACGGGTAAAAAAGAGATTATGATGGCAGCCTCCGACAAGCTTTTTATATCATCAACCTTTTTCCCAAACAGCGATGCTTTTATTGCAGCGCTAAAAACCATTAAAATCCTGGAACGGGACCATGTGCTGGAAAATATCTGGGAAAAAGGGGAACGGTTCATGAAGGATATCCAGAAGTTGATTGACCGATACGATGTGGGTGCGGAACTGACCGGCGTTGCTCCCATGTTCTACGTCACCTTCAAGAAGGATGAAACCGGCGCTTATAAAGGCAAACGAACCGATTTTTATACCCAACTCATCCGGAAAGGGTTCTTCTTCTCACCATACCACCACGCCTATATCAGTTTTC
>CAZPQA010000172.1:0-5259 GCA_964588535.1 uncultured Desulfobacteraceae bacterium | reverse complement strand
ATACCCTTCCGCCATTTTGACGAAGAGGACCACCCGAACATCATTATTCCAATTCTGCCCTATCACCAGGCAGTCGGCGATTTCAGGAATCTGTTCAACCTGGCGATATATCTCAGCGGTACCGATCCGTACTCCCCCGGGGTTCAGGGTGGCATCGGACCGCCCGTAAATGACCACTCCCCCCCGGTCGTTGATTTCAATATAATCCCCATGTCGCCAGATATTGGGATACACATCAAAATAGGCGGAATGATATCTCTCGCCCTTGGGGTCGTCCCAGAAATAGATGGGCATGCAGGGGGCGGGCGCTGTGCATACCAGTTCTCCCTGCTCATTGATGACCGGTTTTCCGTAAGGGTCAAATGCTTCGACCTTCATGGCCAGCTGCCGGCACTGAAGTTCACCGGCATAGACTGGGCCCATGGGGTTGCCGCCGGCAAAGCATCCGTTGATATCCGACCCCCCCGATATGGAGGCCAGTTGGAGATCCTTTTTGACTTCATCATAGATGAATTCAAATCCTTCCTCGGAAAGGGGTGAGCCCGTTGACATAATGGCTTTCAGTGGGGAAAGATCGTATTCCTTACCCGGTTTTACCCCTGCATTCTGCAACGCCGCGATATATCCCGCGCTGGTGCCGAAAATGGTGATTTTTTCGTCCTGCGCCATTTTCCACAAAGCGCCCGGATCGGGATAAAAAGGATTTCCGTCAAAGAGCACAAGGGTCGCGCCCACACTGAGTGAGGTTGTGAGCCAGTTCCACATCATCCATCCGCAGGTGGTGAAATAAAAAATTCTGTCTTCACGTTTCAGGTCCGCATGGAGCATCAATTCTTTCATGTGATGGATCAGGATGCCCCCTGTGCTCTGGACCATGCATTTGGGAAGGCCCGTGGTGCCGGAGGTAAACATGATGTAGAGGGGATGATCGGCGGGAAGTTGTTCAAACTGAATTTCCATCGGGTTATAGTTGGACCGGATTTCATTGTAGCTGGCGGCATTGGGAACATGGCTGATGTCGGGGTCCTCATTAACATAGGGAACCACGATGACTTTTTCGATGGAAGGGAGATCTTTCAATATATCCGCCACCCGGCCCAGGGAATCCAACTCTTTCCCTTTGAAGAGATATCCGTCGGCGGTAAACAGCACCTTGGGTTTGATCTGGCCGAAGCGATCCAGTACCCCTTTGATGCCGAAATCGGGTGAGCAGGAGGACCATGCAGCGCCGAGGCTGGTGGCCGCCAGCATGGCGATGATGGTCTGGGGCATGTTGGGCATGAAGCCCGCCACGCGATCGTTGGGACCCACACCCAGCTCTTTGAGGTACCGGGCCAGTTGCGAGACTTCATTATAGAGTTCTGCATACGTTATTTGAATGGTATCGCGACTTTCGCCTCTAAAAATGAGGGCCACATGGTCGTCTCGGTAGCGGAGAAGGTTTTCCGCGAAATTAAGTTTCGCACCTTGGAACCATTTAGCACCGGGCATTTTCGTGAGGTCGTCCACCACCTGTTCGTAGGGTTCAGAGGCCCTGATCTGAGCAAAATCCCACATGGATGCCCAGAAATCAGGGACATTTTCAATGGACCATTGGTAGAGCTGGTCGTAATCAGCAAAATTTTTGTTGAATTTTTCGTTGATGACCCCCATGAATCGGTAAATATTGGATTTTTTGATCCTCTCTTCTGATGGTTGCCATAACAATTTGCCCATTTTTTATCCCTTCCGCGGTCTAATAATGTTACCGTAAACGATTGTGTATTTTTATAGCACTAACTGAACCGGTTTTCAAAAGAAACTGCACCTTTATTTTTTACCCTTCCCTTAGCGCCTGTTGATGTGTACCCTGTCATATAAATTCAAACCTTCAATGTCAAATAAATCCCTTTACAGCGCTTTATGGATCATTCATTTTTGGAAAAAAACCCGTAAGAGTGAAAGGAGGAAATACCCATGAAAACGGTTATTTTTTGTCTGATGATGCTGTTGTTTTTAGGGTTTCCGATTTCGGGGAAAACGACCATTTTGCAAAATAATGCGGCCCTTCGGGTCAAAAGTCCAAGCATCTGTGATAAGGAAATCAAGATGCTGCTGTCCGAAAACGGGAAAAACGAAGATGATCCTGCCACCGATGACGGTGAAGATCTTAGGGACGGGGACAGCGATTCCAACAGCAACGACGACAGCGATAAAGACAACGGCTGAGACGAAAGGCATGATGCTATGGCTCGAATGCCGGGAGATGAGAGCGGATTGCTTCTGAAAACCAGTACTCATTAATCAAAGAGGGAAATGTAAATTGTATTTTCGGTGCCCCTTTTCATGGTCGTGGTAAAAGCTGAAAGGATAAGCGATGAAGGTTCCCTGGATATCCAAAGAGAACATTGCTCTGAAGGCCATTGACCTGATCGAGAATTTCCAATCATTGGCGAAATATGAGGTCAAGCCTCCTATCCCGGTAGAGGATATCATTGAAAGATATCTGGGCCTGAGACTTCTCTATGATGATCTTCATAAGGTTTTTGGCAGAGATGTGCTGGGCGCCGTCTATGTTGAATCAAAAGCTATATGCATTAATGAGAGGCTTTTCGAGACCAGTTCTGAAGGGCGATTGGTTTTTACTATCGCTCACGAGGTGGGGCACTGGATATTGCATCGGAAGTATATTGAAGCCCAAGAAAAGGATGGCTCCAGACAAATCATTGTATCGAAAAAAGGAAATAGCAAAGACACAATAGAATGGCAGGCCGATTACTTCGCCTCTTGTCTGTTAATGCCGGAAAAAGAGATTCGGGATTCGTTTGTAAAGGTGTGCGCACCCGAAGCAATTGTTGTCAAGAATTCCATGAACGATTCAAATGAAGGGTCTGGTGAAGAACCCTATGTTGAGCATTGGCCGTTTATTGCAGCCGCCATGTGTGAAGCCGGTGGATTTTCCAATGTTTCCAAACATGCCATGATCATTCGGTTACAAGACCTTGGGTTGTTGATCAACAAAACAAAGAAAAGGATGGATTGGGAAGCCCTTTGTGGAGACGAATAAGAAAGTCCTCAAATTATGAATTCGGATTCTTCAATAAAAACAGGCTGCATGGAAGGTGATTGTGCCAAGGCCAGGGCCAGGAAATTAGCTGTCTTTGTTGGGACTCGTAAAGCCTTGGAGGGGATTAAAAGTTTAGAGTTTGATGTTAGCGTCTTGATGGGCGATTGTGTCTCTTTGAATCAGATGAAGCGAAACAACGGGATAGAGGGCGATCTTCATCAAGCATTTAAAGGTCTTAACGTTCTGTTTGAAGATCTGAAAACGGTGCGGAAGGAAATTGATCAATCTTATACGACTCAAGGAGAATTAGAGCAACTGAAAATTGAATGGGCCAGATTCAGGAAGACGGTGGAAGAGATCCAGGAGGACCTCCAGCGAGGCTAACAATTTATTGGGGAAAACAATAGCTTTTGATAAGGTGAAAAGAAGAAGGCATAGGAAAAGATGGATTAGAAAACAGTGATTTTTGTCGCCCTGTTTTGAGGGTACGCGGGAAACGGGTAACCGGATGCTTAATACGGTTGCCGGTTATGCGTCATGCTGTAAGTCTTAAAAAAATTGAAATCAAGGGGGGGAGGGGCTTTGGGCTATCTGGTGGGAACGGCAATCTTTCGCTTTTCTCCCTCAGGGTGCTGACGGTAAAATATGGCCGTGTGACCGATCATGCCCACCATTTCGCAGTTATGGGTTTTTTCGATTGTTCCGGCAATCTCTGTTTTTTTCACTTTTTCCTTGAAATCGATATATTTTATCTTGATCAATTCATGGGCCGTAAGCGCGTCGTCTATGGAACGGTTTAACCCTTCTGTGATGCCTTTCTGGCCGATAAAGACAACCGGTTTTGTTTTGTGGGCAAGACCCCTCAGATATTTTCGTTGAAAACCTTCTAGTTTTTTCATTTTATTTTTCATGTTCCTTCTCGCAAAAGTTCAGCAATAAACGGAAAACGCAAACCCAACCGCACCGTTCACACGTATCATAATTGGCAGATTTATGGATACAAAAAAGATGCTTTTCGAAATTCTGAAATGAAGCCTGATGATTGATCGGCACAATAGCCTGGATATGGCGGTCCGCGAGGTTTTGACGGGGCGGTCACATGGAAAGAAATAGAATATGCGAAAATCGCAAATGTTTCATTGGATCCTGAAACAGAGGTGAGAGTTCGCCAGGGTCTGGCTGCATCCAATCATGATATTGGTGACATTAACACGGCACTGGAAGGATCGGCAGCCTTTTCGGCCCCATCATGTTTATCAGGGAAAATATCCCTGATAATCAATGGTTGTGCCTCAAATAAATACGGCCTCTCATTGTCTGATTAAATGGAGGCCGTAAAAAGAAAATCTGTAAAGCAGATAGAAAGATAAAACATTAATGATGAGCAACTCGGCCCAATTCTTCACGAATTACCTGTCGAATAACCGTTTCATCAAGCGGTTTTCCGCTCTTCGAAAGATATTCTCTGAGGGCCTCATTAATCATTGTCTGGTATCCAGATCCAGCTTTATCTGCTCGCGCACGAAAATCATCAAGAATGTCCGTATCAAGATACATTGTAATTCTGGTTTTTCCTTTTGTCGGAACAACCTGGCCTCTTTTGGCATCTTCAAAATTATATTCCTTTTTCATATTGTTTCCTTTCGGTTGTTGTCGCCTTTCTGGCCGAAACCAAACGGATGGTATCGGCACGATATGAATAAACCACTGCGATTATACGACCAACCGCATCAGAACCAACGGTCACAAATCGCTGTTCACCGGCAACAACATGCTCTTCCAAGGTCATGGCAAATGGATCATAAAGCACCATCTCTCCGTCAGAAAAGCGTATCCCATGTTTTTTAAAATTGATTTCAGCTTTTTTAGGATCCCAAGTTATGTCCATTGCAAAACTAATATACATACATTATATGCATATGTCAATAATTTCATGTTTTGTAGTTTGACAGTTTGAATATAGCCAGAAAGGCACAACAAGTCGCTGGTGCCGACCCCAAAAGCCGGGCGGCACAGCTCAAACGTTGGCAGGAGAGAAGATGAATAGAAAGCAGAACCGTGGTTGGAAACCGATATCGGTGGGATAAAAAAAGGGGTTACGTTGTTAACGCAACCCCTCTTTCAACTGTGGCGTCCCCAAGGGGATTCGAACCCCTGTCGCAGGCGTGAAAGGCCTGTGTCCTGGACCTGACTAGACGATGGGGACGTTATTC
>CAZPQA010000171.1:0-5263 GCA_964588535.1 uncultured Desulfobacteraceae bacterium | reverse complement strand
CTGCGTACGCGAGAGTTGCCGGTACTGTTATGACCTCACCTGTGAATTCGCCGACCTGTCGGTGGGCTCTGCCCGCAGCGCGGCGGGCTGGGAAGTGGATCGGGGCTGGAATCAGGTTCTGGTGCGGTCTGAAAAAGGTCAGGAATTATTAGATTTGGCACGATCCCAGGGGGTGCTGGAATTCAAGGAGGTCCCACCGGAGAATCTGGACAAACTCAAGGCCGCCTCTCTGGGAAAGAAGAATACCTGTATAGCCCAGCTAGAGGAGGTCTCGGGCCGGAAAGATGACTTGATCTACACCCGAAGGGAGGCGGTTTTATGTCAATAGTCAGCTGCGGGGCCAAAGGAGAAACAGCACTGCTCATGGGCAATGACGCCATTGCCCGGGGGGCCCTGGAAGCAGGGGTCAGGGTTGTTGCCGGATATCCTGGAACGCCCTCCTCCGAAATCATACAGACCCTGGCCGGGGTGGCTTCGGATCAGGGGCTCTACGTGGAATGGTCCGTAAACGAAAAGGTTGGACTGGAAGTGGCGGCAGCGGGCTCCTTTGCCCAACTCAGATCCATGGCGGTAATGAAGCAGGTCGGGGTGAACGTGGCCTCGGACTTCCTGCTTCACCTGACCGAGTGCGGCACCCGGGCAGGAATGGTCCTGGTCAGCTGCGAAGACCCGGGGGGGCTCTCCAGCACCAACGAGGGGGATTCCCGCCATTATGCCAAAATGATGGAATTCCCCCTGGTGGAGCCGGGCGATTTTCAGGAGGCCAAGGACATGACCGCCTGGTGCTTTGAGCTCTCCGAGAAAGTGCGAAATCTGGTGATGCTCCGGTCGGTGACCCGCATGTCCCATGCCAGCGGCAATGTGGCCCTGGGTGAGCTCAGTTCCAATTTGATGGGTCCCGGCCCGTCTCAAGCCCGGTTCCAATTTGACGGCGGCTTCATGGATCAGATGCGGGGGCCGGTTGTTACCTTCCCCGGCATGGTGGATCCCATGCACCGCCGCCAGCTGGAAAAACTGGCGCTTGCCCGGGAAATATTTGAAACATCACCCTTTAACACCTATACCGGTCCCAGTGACCCAGAGCTTCTAATCATCACCAGCTCAGCCGCCTGGCTTTACACCCGGGAGGCTCTGGCCCTGCTGGGCCTGGAGGGGAATGTGGGACTGTTGAAGTTGGGCACAACCTGGCCGCTTCCGCCCCGGTTGCTGGCCAAACACCTTCAAGCATCTGAAAAAATTTTCATCATAGAAGAAGGAATGCCCTTCCTGGAAGACAACGTAAAGGCCCTCTGGACTGAACTGGGACCCGAGGCAGGGGCAAAACAGTTCTTCGGGCGCAAGAACGGACCCCTGCCCCCCACTAACGAACTCAATCCGGACCTGGTGGCCCAGGGCCTGGCCGCAATCCTGGGTCTGCCGGCTTCGGCGCCCGATGAGGCCTACAGCGAACGTGCCCGTAAACTTGCAGAAAGCCATGCCCCCTTCCGGGCCATGACCTTCTGCCCCGGCTGCCCCCACCGGGCCTCCTACTGGATTATCAACAGCGCGCTGAAACAGGATAACCGTGACGGTTTTGTCTGTGGCGATATCGGCTGCTATACCATGGGGGCCATATCGTGCGGCTTCAATACCTTGAAAACCTCTCATGCCATGGGTTCAGGAACGGGCCTGGCTTCGGGTTTCGGGAAATTTAATCGCTTTGAATTTGACCAGCCGGTCATGGCCATCTCCGGGGACTCCACCTTTTTCCACGCGGTAATGCCGGCTCTGGTTAATGCGGTGCACAACCAGGCGGATATAATCCTGGTGGTGGTGGACAACTCGGGCACCGCAATGACCGGTTTTCAACCGCACCCGGGCACCGTTTCTGACGCCAGCGGTGGAGAGCTGCCCGCACTGAACATCGCTCGTATCTGTGAGGCCATGGACATCGACGTTGCCATCGCCGATCCATTTGAAATGGAATCTACCGAAAAGACCCTCCTGGAGCTCCTGGATAATAAAGGTGGCGTCCGGGTTTTAATCCTGCGACAGGCCTGCGCCCTGAGTCCGGAGAAGAAGGGAAAACGTCTGTTTGACATGGCTGTGGATGAAGCGGCCTGCCTGGCCGAAGACTGCGGTTGCAACCGCCTCTGTACCAGGATCTTCGGATGTCCTGGGCTCATCTGGGACCCGGAAACAAAGAAAACCCGTATCGATGAGGTGATCTGCGTGGGATGTGGGGTTTGCGCCTCCATCTGCCCCACGGGTGCCATTTCAAAAAAGGAGGTGGCCTGATGACTGCTCCCCAGTTGCCGTTCGATCCTTACAATCTCATCATCACCGGGGTAGGTGGCCAGGGTAATGTGCTGGCCTCGCGCCTGATGGGGCGCATGCTGGTCGCACAGGATTATTATGTGACCATCGGCGAGACTTTCGGGGCGAGCCAGCGGGGCGGCTCGGTGATGAGCCACCTGCGAATCTCCAGAAAATCCGCCTGGTCTCCCCAGATTCCCCGAGGACGCGCCCACATGGTTATCGCTATCGAGCCTTCGGAGGCTTTCCGGGTATTGGCCGCATACGGCAATCCAGAGGTTCAAGTGATCTGGAACACCCGGCCCATCCATCCGGTCAGCGTCATCACCGGCCAGGCGGTCTATCCCAGCCGGGAGGAAATATCCCGGGGGCTGACCGAACTCTCGGCCCGCAACTGGCCCCTGGAAGCCACGGATCAGGCCCAGAAAATGGGCAACCCCATTCTAGGCAATATCATGATGGTGGGAGCGCTCTCCGCTATCTCCGATCTGCCCCTGGGACCGGATATCTTTGAAAAAGCCATTAGAGAGATGATGCCGCCGGCCAAGGTACCCATCAACCTGGAGGCCTTCTCATGGGGCCGGGCGGCCCTTACGGTAAATTAAGACTTCAACTTGCTTCCATAACTAAATTGAACTGTTTTGTCTTTCATTTACAGGAGGTTCCATGAACATATCTGATATCATCAAACGACCTGTGCAGAACACCCCCGACAAAACGGCCATTATTTTCGGTGAGCGGCGTATTACCTATGCTCAGCTGGATGCCCTGATTACCCGGACCGCCGATGGCCTGCTCAAGACAGGTCTGAAACGGGGAGATGTGCTATCCCTTTTCCTCCCCAGCCTTCCGGAGTTGATCATCAGTTACCTGGGGACAGCCCGGGCCGGCATTACCGTGAACGTGGTCAATGCCATGCTCCGGGAACAGGAAGTGGTCTATATCTTGAAAGACTGTAAAAGCCGTGCCGTCATTGTGGACGAGGCGCGGCTGCCCATCATTGAGGCGGTTAAACCGGACCTTGAATCATTGGAAAAAATCGTTGTGTATGGCAATGGTGAAAGCAGCAGTTACATCAATCTTGAATCGGTGTTGAATCAGGGCAGCGAAGAATTCAAGCCGATCGGAACAAAAGGAAGCGACATATGCCATCTCATGTACACCTCTGGGACCACCGGATGGCCCAAAGGGGTCATGGCCACCCATCTTAATATTTTTCACAATGCCACGGAATTCGGCAAGGTTCATTTCAAACCGGATGACGTCACCATGGTCGCCACACCCATTTTTCACTGCTGGGGTCTTATCAACGGGACGTTTGGAACACTTTCAAAGGGCGGAACCGTAATTACGGTGGAACGATTCTATCCTGAAGAGACCCTGAATGATATCGAAAGGCTGAAACCCACGGTTTTTCAGGGCGTGCCACCCATGTATAATCTCTTCCTGAAGCAGCCTGACATTCATGAGCGGGATATTTCCTCGGTGGTTTTCTGCCTCTCGGCCGCCACCAAAATGCCTGAAAACCTGATCCGTCAGATTGAGGATACGCTCAAATGGCGATATGCCGAAGCCTGGGGTCTTACGGAGTCCTCCTGCGTGGGCACCACCGTACCCTATACGGAGACTCGGATCGGTTCCTGTGGCAAGGGCATGGATGATGCGGAAATCAAGGTGGTGGATGATGAGGGAAATCCCCTCCCTCCCGGTGAGCAGGGGGAGTTGTGCGTCAAAGGAACTTGTGTGACCAATGGTTATCTCAACAAACCGGAGGCCACAGCAGACGTCTTTGATTCAGAGGGCTGGTTTCGCGCAGGAGACATTGCTTATATGGACGAGGACGGATATGCCTATATCGTGGACCGTAAAAAGGATATGATCAATGTGGGGGGCGAAAAGGTATTCCCATCTGAAGTTGAGGACATGATGCTGGTGCACCCCAAGATCAGGGATCTGATCATCGTTGGGATTCCTGATGAGCTTAAAGGCGAAGCACCCAAGGCCTTTATACAGCTCAATGAAGGGGAAACAGAGACATTTGAGGGGATAAGGGAATTCTGCAAACCGAGAATGGCCCCCTATAAGGTGCCTGTGGCCGTTGAGTTCGTTGATGAGATCCCCCGTTCTGCGGCAGGCAAGCCGTTGAGGCGGCTGTTGCGGGATAAGGAATGGGATAAGAAAAGTGATGAGTGAAACGTGAAACGTGAAACGTGACGAATGAGGAGAGATCTATGGCATACAAATACATTAATTATGAAGAAAAGGAAGAGATCGGCGTTTTGACCCTTAATCGGCCGGATAAACGGAACGCTCTGGGGATTGCGTTTGAAGAAGAGATTATAACATGTCTCAAAGACGCCGGTGAGCGGTGTGACGCAAAAGTCATTATCCTTAAAGCTGCCGGTGATATATTCTGCGCGGGTCATGACCGCTCGGAGATTCTCGACCAGCCCCTCTCTGAGATCAGACGGCTTTTCCAGACCTCGTTCAATCTCATGACAGCCATCCGCAGCGCGCCTCAGTGTATTATTGCCCAGGTGCATGGGATTGCCATGGCCGGCGGATGCCACCTGGTGGCGGGGTGTGATCTCATCACGGCGGGCGAGGAAAAGGCCCAATTCGGCATGACCGGTCTCATCTATTCCTACAACTGCTCCACCCCCACCGTTGCCGTAAGCCGTGCCGTGCCACCGAAAAAATGCCTGGAGATGTTGATGACCGCTGATCTCTACAGCGCCAGAGATGCCGAAAGCTTCCATCTGGTCAACCGTGTGTTTCCCGATGACAAACTGGATGAAATGACATTAGAATTTGCAAAGAAGATTGCCAAAACCAGCAAGTACGCCATCTATATGTCCAAGCAGGCTTTTTATGCGCAGATCGAAATGTCGGAGTGGCAGGCGTACCATTACGCCAAGGAGATGATGGCCGTGGCCGGTGTCAGCACCAATTCAACGGAAGGGTTTAC
>CAZPQA010000170.1:0-5274 GCA_964588535.1 uncultured Desulfobacteraceae bacterium | reverse complement strand
ATCCCTCAGTACATCCAAAAGGGTTTCGTTGGGGTAGATCATGACCTCATGGGGTATTCCATTTATATTCAGGGTGATTTCTCTCTTTTCCATTATTTCCATCCTTAAACTCCATGTATGACCGGTTATCCATTTGAGTTTTGAACTGCCTCTGCTGCTTCTCTGAGCGTCCGGGAGACCATCAGGGGAATCATGTCACACCGGTATTCAAGGGTTGACCCCACATTGTGAACGGCAAATGTGGCTGCACTGTCCATGGATGCGTTTGCGGCTTTCTTAAAGGCATCCGTGTTGTCCAGTTTTTTGCCTATTAAAGAAGATGCGGCCTGGGCAAGAAACAAGGGGGCCCTGCTTATGGCACCCACAACAATCCGCGCTTCAGCTATTTCATCTTTTTGTGCATCAGAGGGCCTCAACAAAACGCCTGCGCAGACAATGGGGTAATCAATGGCGGAACGGTAGGCCAACCGTTGATATGCGCTTTGCGCGCCCTTTATGGGAATGATGATCTCTTTAAGCAGTTCATGGGATTCCATTGCGTGGGGCATGATGCCGTCAGCGGTGTAAAATTGATCGAGATCCACAGTCCTTTCATTACCTTTACGGATCAGCACCAGTTTTGCGTCCAGGGCCATGAGGGCTGTGGCACCGTCGGACTGGCAGGTGGAGTTGCACCGGTCTGCGTTTTCCCTGGCATAACAGATTTTCCCCCCATCCTTGTGGCAGGCCTGGCGACCGGACCGGTGAAAATCAGATTGGTTGTAGTGATGGCACCGGTTGTCCTGAAGGATATTCCCCCCGATGGTGCCTCGGTAATGCTGTATAGTTGCTGCGCCCACTTTTTCACAGGCCTGAGAGAGTGCCCGGGCGTTTTCTTTAACCGGGATGGAGGCAATAATATCGGCCAGTGGCGTTCCGGCACCGATTTTAATACAATCTATTTCCTTTTTAATGTACGACAGTTCATTCAAGGATTTAAGGCTGATCAAGACTTTTGGTTTTAACAGCCCTTTTTTCATCCTCACCAGAAGATCGGTCCCTCCGGCAAGCAGTTTGGCATCTTCCCTGTAATCGGCCAGCAGGTCAAGAGCGCCTTCAAGATTTTCGGGTTCCAGATAGTCAAATCTTGGTAACAGCATTTATTTTTCTCCCTAAATTACAAATACATTAATCCTGACAATGTGTACTGTATACAGTGTGGACTGTCAAGGATTTTAGGAGTAGAATACGGCATTTTCCCCTCAACAAGCAACTCAATACGGATGAGCATTGCATGAATGAACAGATTTGTGTTATTTATGCAATTCTTCCGAGAACCTGAGTTCAAATGCCTTGGTCGTCACCCCCGATAGGAACCTTATCTCCCTGGCTGGCACCGGCATATTGGAGTGAAACTTATGGACAACGCAATCAAACAATCCCTGAAAGATATTGTGGGTGATGAGAATTTCACTGATTCTCTGATCGACCGCATCGCCTATGCAAAAGATGCTTCGGAACATCAACACAGGCCTGATGCAGCCGTGTGGCCGATCAGCACAAACCAGGTGTCAGCTATCATGAAACTGGCAAACAGGGAAAAATTCCCGGTGGTCCCCAGGGGGGCCGGGACGTCTCTGGCGGGGCTGGCAGTGCCGGAGGAGGGTGGCGTCATACTGGATCTGGGACGTATGGACAAAATCATCGACATTAACATTGAAGACCGCCTGGCCGTGGTTCAGCCAGGGGTTATCTACGCAGAACTGGATCGTGTCTTGTCCCCACACGGCTTCTTTTTCCCCCCTGATCCCGCCAGCGGTTCGGTGTGTACCCTTGGCGGAAATGTGGCCACGAACGCCGGCGGCATCAAAGGAGCCAAATACGGTACCACCAAAGACTATGTACTGGCTTTGGAAGTGGTACTTCCCGATGGTCGTATTCTGCGTACCGGTTCCAAGTGCATGAAAAGTGTTTCCGGTTACGATTTAACAAAACTTTTTGTGGGCTCCGAAGGAACCCTGGGTGTGATTACGGAAATCACTTTCAAAGTGAATCCGAAACCACCCATGACGTCCACGGCCATGGCCAATTTCGAAACCTTAGAGGACGCTGGCCGGGCAGTGAGCGAAATTATGCACTCGGGCATCATCCCCAGCGCCTTGGAGGTGGTTGATCAGCAGTCTCTGATGGCTATCAATCAAAACACCGATCTCAACCTGCCGGAGGTCGAAGCCCTCCTCGTGGCCGAAACCGACGGGTATACCCGGGAGGAGACTGAGTTTCAAATGGTCAAAATAGTCCGCATCTTCGAGAAAAACAATGCCACCACGACCCGGCAGGCTGACTCGAAGGAAGAAGCGGAGGCCCTGTGGACCGCTCGCAAATCGGCTTATGGGGTCGTGGCCCGCATCAACAATAACCTCCTTGTAGAGGACTTGGCTGTGCCCATGAGTAATGTCCCGGACATGCTGAGATCAATCTCCGAGATCGCCAGGAAACATAATCTCCAAATGCCGACCGTGGGACATGCCGGCGACGGCAACCTCCATCCCGTGGTCTGTTTCGACGGAACCGACCCCGACCAGGTCAGACGGGTGGAAGAAGCGTCTGAAGAGCTGTTTGAAAAGGTGATTGAACTGGGTGGGACCCTGACCGGTGAGCATGGCATTGGATTGGCGAAATCGCACTTCATGGCGCTTGAGCACGATGAGACCAGTATGGATGTCATGCGCGCCATGAAGACGCTGTTTGATCCAAACAACATTCTCAATCCGGGTAAGATGGGGCTGGAGGCATAAATGGAAGGGAAGTACGAATTTGAAAAAGAATTCCGGGATCAGGTGCTCAGGTGCTCAAGCTGTGGGTTTTGCAGGGCTGTCTGTCCCGTATTCGGGCTCACCAAACGTCCCGCATTGAATGCCCGGGGAAAAATGCTGATCTTAAAAGAGGTCATGGATGGAAATGTTGAGCTGAATGATGAACTGGTCGAAACCCTTTTTCAGTGCACCACCTGTGCCAGCTGTGCGGATCATTGCCCTTCGGGCGTGAATCCGCCGGAAATCATCAAGCAGGTGCGAAAAGACATGGTGCACTGTGGAACATGCCATCCGGCCTTTGAGGGGATGAACCGGGTTCTGGAGGAATACAGTAATATCTACGGAGAAGATGCGCCCGAAGATTTTGAAAGGGAGCGAAACAAACAGGCTGAAATGGTTTTTTTTATGGGCTGTGTGGGGTCCTACCGGGAAGATGAGGCCACCCTGGGGACCCTCAATATCCTGGATCATCTGAAGGTCGATTATACCCTCATTGATGAAGTCTGTTGCAGCGGTGCGCTGGAAGACGTGGGGTTTAACGTCAATCAGAGGCTTTCACAGAAAAACGTGGATCTCATTCTGGCCACCGGCGCAAAAACCGTTGTTACCGGTTGCCCCTACTGTTCGAGGACGTTCAACAACAAAACCGAATACAGCGCTCTCAAAGATGCGGGGCTCGATATCATCCATGTGAGCCAGTTCCTGAAGGATTTTGATCTGGGGGTCAAAACGGATCAGTGGGTCACCTACCACGACCCCTGCGATCTGGGAAGACACTCGGGTATTTATAATGAACCCCGGGAAATCATCCGCAGGATTGCACCGAATTTTGTGGAAATGAGACATAGCCGGGCCGATGCCCTATGCTGCGGTGCTGGGGGTGGTGTGCGCGGCGCCTTTCCCAAAAACTCCATCGCCATGGCACGAAGGCGCCTGGCGGAAGTGGAAGAAATTGGAGCGGAAGTGGTGTTGACAGAATGTAACTCCTGTGTGCACAACCTGAATAATGCCAAACTGCGGGCGCAGAAATTTAAGATTTATACCACGACGCAGTTTTTGAACCAGCTTCTGGAAGCGTCTTGATCGGGAGCGCTATATTTAAAATATTGGCATAAAAAACATTGGAGGGGGCCTTATGAATTCTGGTGAATGGGCCGGGTTAAGACTGCCTGGCATGCGCATGGTTCAACAGCGGTTTGAAAGTGCGCCTGCCGCAGATGTATTGGATGAAATTGACCGGGAGTGGTCCCGAATCCATACGGGTCTGGATCTGCCTCCGGGGTCAAAGATCGCCATAGGCGTCGGCAGCCGGGGTATATCCAATCTGTCTGTTGTGGTGCAGGCCGTCGTGGCGCGCTTGAAAGAGGCCGGTTACGACCCTTTTGTGACGCCTGCTATGGGGTCGCACGGCGGCGCAACGGCACAAGGGCAGATGGATGTACTGCGCCATCGGGGAATCACTGAAGAGAGTGTGGGGGCTCCGGTAAGGGCCACCATGGACGTAATTCCCATGGGTGAAATAAACGGCATTCCGCTCTTTCTTGACCGGCTGGCCCACGAAGCCGACGGCATCGTGCTGATCAACCGGATTAAACCCCACACCAATTTTATTGGTCTCACAGAGAGCGGCATCATCAAGATGATGGCCATTGGTCTGGGTAACCAGGTGGGTGCTGAACACTATCATCGCCTTTCGGTTGTCCGACCGCAATATGAGATCATCAGCTCCGCCGGCAAGGCGCTGCTGGAAAAATGTCCGCTACTGTTCGGGGTATGCCTGCTTGAAAATCAGGACCATGAAACGGCACGGATCAAAGTGGCCCGGGGCCATGACGTGGAGCGTGTTGAAAGCGAACTCTTAAAGACGGCACGCGCCTGGTTGCCAACCCTGCCGGTGGACGAAATTGACCTTCTTATCGTAGATGAAATGGGGAAAGACATCAGTGGCTTAGGCATTGATTCGTGTGTGGTGGGACGCGATGTATGCGCTTACGGCGCAGAACGTCCCTGGCCGAAGGTCACCCGGATTTTCGTGAGAGATTTAACGAAAGAGAGTGAAGGGAGTGCTCTGGGGATCGGTCAGGCGGACTTTACCACCCGGCGGCTGCTGGACAAGATGAACGTTGAAGTAACCCTTGTCAATGCCATTACAGCCTGCTGTCCGGAATCAGCAAAAATACCGCTCTCTTTCCAAACGGACCGGGAAGCCATCGCTGCCGCCCTTAAAACACTGAGACCCTACCAACCGGAAGACGTCCGCATCGTCCACATCAAAAACACCCTTGAATTAACCCACCTGATGGTATCCGTGGGGTGCCTTGATTTACTCAAAGGAAAAATAGCCCCCATCATAGGTGAGGCGGATGTGGGACTGGAATTTGACAGTTCGGGGAATCTGATTTCCAGTTTATGAAGACTTACCGATTATCCGTTCGGCGCCGGTGTAGATTTTCATCAACGGTTCCTCGATGATGCGTAC
>CAZPQA010000169.1:0-5359 GCA_964588535.1 uncultured Desulfobacteraceae bacterium | reverse complement strand
TAGAAGGCATGAAACTGGGCGCTTTTGATTATTTGATGAAGCCCTGTGATATGGATGTACTGATGGAAAAGGTAAAAGAGGCCTCCGCTAAAAAAAGAAGACATGAAGAAAAGATTATTGAGGCCAGGATGAAGGAGATTACTTCGCGGCGAGCATAAAAGCCCTTTTTTCACACGAATGCGGATGCCTTACCACGGCCTAAAATAATGCGAATAGCCAATCCAAAATCTTTCCTAATATTACTCCTATTCTTTTTCCTTTGCGTGTTTGAGGGAGTCACTTGGGGAAAACTGGGCAAAACAACGGACAGTACCGAGGCTGAAATCCGGCGGCATTGGAAAGCATTTTCCGACAATAAGAAATCGGCCCGGGTCCACGGCAATTATCCCTACATGGACCGCTTTGCGGATGCGGCCCGGAAGTACAACCTGCCGGTTCCCCTGCTGGTGGCCATGGCGCGCGGCGAGTCCGGTTTTGATCCTGACGCCCGCAGCCATAAAGAATGCCTCGGGCTCATGCAGATCAAATGGCCCGGCACGGCCAATGATCTGGGCATCATGCACCGGGAGGATCTCTTCAACCCCTTGATTAGCATTGACGCCGGCGCCCGATACATGTCATGGCTTATGGATGAATTTGATGGCGACCTGTTTTTGGCCATTGCAGCGTACAATTATGGCCCCAATGCCATCAGTCCCAAACGACGGGTTCCTGCGGGTGCCAAGTGGTATGCGGCCTATATCTTCCGACACTTAAAGGTGGTGCTTTCCAAACCCTACGCGAAAGCCCACAGAGAACTCATCATGCGGTTTGAATCCTTTGACGAAGCAGCCGGCTTTGCCTCCTACCTTGAAAGGGCGGTTGAAGTGCTTCCCCTCGAAATCCAGGCCAGCAAACATCAGACCTACGATGTTTACTTTACCTACAAAACAACCGACCAGCGAGACAGTTATCTGAAAAATCTAAAAGAGAAAACCGGGATCAAGCCCTCTCGAAAGGGGATCTGATCCGGAAGGGGAAATGGCAAGAGATTACTGCAATTCCACAATGATGAGCCACAGATCTTTCCAGTAAAACACAATCCAGCCCACCAGAATAAAAAGACTCAACCTGAACATTCTGAACAGAGACGCAACAGCCGCCAAACCCGCGCCTAAGAGAATCATGGCATAGGGACGGTCCTTGGTAACACCAGGTGCACCTTTAAACGTCTCGGCTCCGCCGCCGCCTTTTCCTTCTTTTTTACGCCTTTGAGGTACATCTCCAGCGCCATATCCCGGTCCGTAACCACGTCCGCCGCCACCGGCAGGATATTGATACCCATACTGCTGCTGGGCAGGGCCATAGCCGACACCACCTACAGCGGTACCCGGCGCAACCCCTCCATATATAAAATCTCGTTGCACGGGCCCCGGCTTGTCTTTTGGGACAAAGGGGTACATGAATCGGCCCCCACCCTCTTCCAACTGTAAGGCGTATCCAAGCTCAAATGTATCAATCAACCCTATCGGATAAATGTGGATGGGCACCATAAGCTCTTCGGGATAACGGTATCGCGCACTCTCTTCCCGCGGAATGGGCGGAGGTGGTTTCGGTTCCAGCGGTGGCCCTTTATAATCAATGAACTTTTCCTGAACCCGAGAGGCAGGCACTTCGTGAGGCACCTCGTGAGGCACCTCGTGTCGAGGAATATTCCATTGATGCAGGTAGGCACCATAGGTAAAAATAAAGGCACTGAAGGGAGTTTTCGCGAGGTCTTCTTCGGGCGGCAACTCTATGGCTCCCGCACTTGTTTTGGGGGAGTCAACCTCTCCGAACAGCAGATCCATAGCCGAAATCTCATCGTCTGCTTCATCCAGGACGTCTGAAAACGGTGATTCGGCTGTACCATCCCGGTATTGGAATTCCGGCCATATTCTGGGACTATCGCCAATGGGACCGGCATCGGCTTGGAACGTCCACAAAAAAGCCATCATGAAAACAATCGCTGTAATCCGGTTTTTCATAGTTGCTCCGGGTGAGATACTTGTTTAAATGCCAAACCGCACCCAGTTTACTCTTTTTGGGCTTGGGCATTTTTGATAAGATCTTCTGCGATGGTCGCTTTTTCCGGCTTCAACCCCAGCTTCAGTGATTTTTCAAAAGCTTTTCTGGCTTTTACAAAATCCTGTTCCTCATACAGCAGAAGCCCCATGTGAAAACGGAAAAGGGGGTTTTTCGGCATGCCCGCTATGGCCTCCTGGAATTTGTTCTTTGCCAGCAGGAACGATCCTTTTTTCAGATAAATGGTTCCCATTTTATCCGCAATCTCAGGACTGTCCGGCATCAGTTCCTGTGCCTTTTTAGCCAATGACAACGCATGATCCAGATTTTGGTCTTTAAGCGCACGGTCCAGTTCGTTAAGGATGTCCACATAACCATGGGCCGGGTCTTTCATGGCCTGCAGCAGATTCCTGGCCTGTTCCAAGTCATTCTTTCCAAGCCCCAGTTTTATGGCTTCTTTCAGCTCACTGGCCGCTTCTTTGGCATTGTTCTGCTCATAGAGCACCAGCCCCAGATGAAAACGGAACAAAGGTTGATTCGGCCTTTGAGAAATAGCGCTCCGAAGGTGACGGTTTGCCAGGAGCAGAGAACCCCTTTTGAGGTATACCCATCCCAATGTATCTTCCACGTCCGGATCATCCGGAATGAGTTGCTGCGCTTTTTTGGCAAGCGCCAGGGCTTCATCCAGATTCTGACCCCGGTCCGCGTAAAGATAAGCCAGATCATTGGCAGCAGGTGCGTAATTTTCATTAATTTCTAAAACCGCTTCGTAGGATGAAACCGCGTTGTCCATATTTCCCAGCTTCTTGTAAATATATGCCATTCGCATGCGGGCCGGAATGTTTTTGGGATCGGTGCTGATAATCCGTTGAAACACCTTTAAGGCAGCACCATAGTCCTGCCGGGCATCCTGGCGGTTCATGTGGAGGTTTGCCAATAGAATCAATGGCGCAATGGACTCGGGGTGCTCCCGGATGAGTTCATCAAGCGTCTTTTCTGCTGAATTATATTCCTTCTGTGCCAGCAGAACAGCCACTTTCAGCAAGCCGATTTGCAGGTTTGATGGTTGCTCTTTCATTTCGCGTTCGAGCAGATTGATGGCCGTACCAAATTCTTTCCGACTCACATAAATACCGGTAATGCCTTTCAGTGATGCAAACGTCGTAACATCATTTTTTAACAGCGCTTCAAACCCCTTAAGTGCCTGGTCCAGCCTGCCCTGGGCACGGTAGACCTGCGCCAGCCTGAGCCGAAAAACCTTGGAATCAGGGTTTTTTCCGATTAGATATTGATAATCGGCTTCAGCTTTCTCATATTCTTTGGAGGCGGCATAAACCCTGGCCCGCAGTATGCGGGCGCGAGGGTTGTCCGGGTGAACACCCAAGACATTGTTGAGTTCTGTCAATGCCAAAGAGAGTTTTGCAGTTCTAAAATAAATATAGGCCAATGCCAGTCGGATCTTGGAGGAACTGGGGTCCTTTTCAAGGGCCTTCAGGATTTCCGACAGGCTCATCCTGTAATCTCGTTTGTTGAGGAAGGTCAGGCCATAAAAATAGTCGCCCTCACCGGATGACGGGTCCAGATCGCGTGCCTTCAAAAACTCATCCCTTGCTTTGTTGGTCTCCCCTTTCTTGAGCCACAACAGGCCCCTTAAGACATATCCCCTGGCATAGTCCGGGTCTTCCGCCAGTATTTCTTGAACCTGCTCCAGGGCCTGGTCGTAGTCCCGTTCTGCGATGAAGAGTTCCGCGATTTTGGACTTTACAGGGAGTAGCTGCGGCCATATTTCGGCAACTTTTTCATAGGTTGCTTTGGCCTTTGGATAATCCTTCAAAAAGATATAGTAGTCAGCCAACAGGATGAGGCTTTTCTGATCATCGGGAGACGTCGAAACAGCACTCTTGAAGCTTTTGAGCGCAGTCTGGTAGTCTTTTTTCTTATGTTGAATGAGACCCAGGACCTGATACAGGTTCTTATCCTCAAGTCCTGTGGCTATAGCTTCCTGCAGCGCTTTTTCAGAATCACTCAGCCGGTTTCTTCGATGATAAAATCGCGCCAGAGCCAGGTATGCCACGGGATTCTTGGGAAAAGTCTTTTTTATTGCCAGAAGCTTGTTCTGGGCCGCATCATAAAGTCCTGTGTTTTCATAAAACCGGGCCAACAGCACCTGAATAGAAATATCTTTGGGCTTCAAAGAGGCGGCTTTCTCCATCATCTTCCGGGCTTGTTTCGGCTGGTCTATTAAAAGAAGCGCCCGAGCAAGACTTATCTTCACCCCCACATTGTCGGGATGTGCTTTTTCAACTTTTTCCAGAACAACCTTGGCCTTGGCGCCCTTGCCCATGTTCACCAGCGCGTTTCCCAGCATGAGAACTGTTTCAAGTTCCGGTTTCTCACCTTCCGCCAGTTCCTTCAGCAATGGAATCGCTCTGTCATGGTCCCCATAACGAAAGTAAAGTTTTGCAAGCAATTGTTTGGCCTTCGTCATTTCGGAGTCCTGGATTATGGCGAGATTCAACTCCATGGCCGCCAATTCCGGTTTATCGGCCTTGAAATAAGTTTCCCCCAATCTATAATGGGCAACCGGATGAAGGGGGTCCTTTTGAATGGCGTTCTTGAATTGGATAATCGCATCATCGGTTTTGTTTTCTTTTTGCGCATCCATGCCCAGCTGAACAAACCGATCCGCCTTTTCCTTATCGCTTTCAAACAAAGAACAAGCTGAGAAAAAGAACAGAAAAGACACCATTGTAATGATTGTTCTAAAGGCTTTCTTTGCTCTCATTTTTTCTCCGTGAAAACGACAATTGCAAATTGCAGGTGTTCAGGCAAAACCCGTCATATTCTACCAAATATGAAATATTATATCCATAGTTTGCATGAGGCCATAATATTTTTTTCGATATTTTTATCGTCGGTGGTTTCTGCTGACAACATGGTAAAGTCTCCTTGAAGCTTTCACTGTCTCAAATGCCTGAACGTTTTCACGCTTGCTTGAAACGAAATCTTCGCAACCCGTGTGCCATATTGCGACGATTGCCAAAACAGGAATTGCCATGAATTTTCGGTTGTATATTCATTAGAAAAAAGTTATAATATACTGTTCATTTAACATTAGCGATACTTTGGGGTCTGATGCCCTGCAAAGAGACCCATTGTGATTTTTATGACCCGGCCGTCGTAGCTTAGTTAGTGTCTGAACGAAAACTAGGATTTTTTGTCAAGATCAAGGAAGATCAAAATTTTAACCACAGGAATACATTTAGTATTTCGAGGATTAAAATTTTGATCTGACGCAGAGATTGGCGAAAAAGAC
>CAZPQA010000168.1:0-5369 GCA_964588535.1 uncultured Desulfobacteraceae bacterium | reverse complement strand
TGGGTAGAGGCCATGCTGAAGGCCGGAAGAAAAGCCAATGAACTGGGGATCCCCATTGTTCTGGATCCGGTGGGTGCGGGGGCAACCGCTTTCCGCACGGACACGGCCATGAAACTGACGGACGTCCTTTCCATCAGTGTGATTCGCGGAAATGCTTCGGAAATACTTTCTCTGGCGGGAAAGGATTCCCAGACAAAAGGCGTTGACGCAGTGCATGGTGTCGACGAAGCGGAAGCATCTGCTGTTGCCCTTTCCCGAAAACTAAATACCACCCTTGCCATCACCGGGGCCGTTGATCTGGTCACCGACGGGAAAAGCGTCCTCAGGGTGTTTAACGGACACGAGCAGATGGGGAATGTCACGGGGACCGGCTGCGTAGCCAGCTCGCTGATTGGCGCATTTCTGGCTGTGGATGAGAACAGTCTTGAGGCAACAGCAACATCCCTGGCCGCCTACGGCCTGGCAGGTGAAGAGGCTGCCGGAAAATCCAAGGGCCCGGGTTCCTTCCATCCCGCCCTGCTGGATACCCTGTTCAATCTGAATACGGAAAGTTTGCAAAAGAAAGTCCGGATTGAATCGCAACATCATCTTTGATGGAGGTTAACGGTGAAGCCATGGTAGAGCCCACACGTATGGATAAACAGCAAGGTGCGATATTTTTTCTGATATTCCTGTCCTGCTCTCTGCTGTTGATCCTCAAGCTTTTCTGGACCTTTTTGTCGGCGATAATTCTGGCCATGGTTATTGTCAGCGTTTTTTATCCCTTGTATGCAAGGGTTAGAGCTCTCTTTCGAAATCGGGAGATACTGGCTTCCCTTTTTGTCACTATTTTTATCCTGATCACCCTGATTATCCCCATGACCTGGTTCATCAGCACCCTCTCCAACGAGGCTTACGAATTTTACGTCAAAAGCAGCAATAAGGTATCCCTGAGCAAAATAAAGCAGATCGTCGAGGATGACCCTGTCTGGGCTGCGCGCCTCAAAAAAATTAATACCATGACCGGGTATGAAATCACACCGGATACCATAGAGGACATGGCAACTTCCATCGGGAAAAATATCGGTCTGTTCTTATACGACCAGGTCAGATCCATCGCCTCAAATTTACTCAATTTCCTGATTCAGTTTTTCCTGATGGGTCTCACCATGTACTATCTATTCAAGGATGGTGCCAGACTGAAGCGCTATTTTTTCGAACTGCTGCCGGTACCCGAAGATCACCTGGAGAAGCTGACCCATAAATTCCAGGAAATGGGTCGGGCCATTGTGGTGGGAAACGGTCTTTCCGGAATTGTTCAAGGAATCTTAGGGGGACTCGGGTTTTATTTCTTCGGGCTTGATTCACCTTTCCTTTGGGGAACCGTCATTTGCTTCATGGCGTTTCTGCCCATTATCGGGGCTTCGGCCGTGTTTATTCCCACCACCGTCATCCTTTTTTTAAGCGGGAGCAGCGGGCTGGCACTGGGATATCTGATTTACAATCTTTCCTACAGTTCCGTCATTGAATATCTGGTTAAACCCAGGCTCATCGGAAAGGGAATGCAAATGAATGCACTCCTTGTGTTTATCGGCATTATTGGCGGCATCAAGGTTTTCGGAATCCTGGGGATTGTCTACGGCCCCTTGATTATCACCGTATTTCTGACGCTGGCAGAAATTTACAAGCTTGAATATCGCAACAAAGCTGTATAAAGATGGATGACCCCCTAACTACTAATCGGAAAGGAGATGGAAAAATGGGCAATGGAGAAGTCGGCATCACCATTACACAGCATCTTTTAAACCAACAACGGAAAAACCCGGAAGCCACGGGTGCTTTCACAACTCTGCTCAACGAGCTGATCGTTGCGGCAAAGGTTATTTCCAGGGAAGTCAACAAGGCAGGGCTAGCCGATATCCTGGGCGCTACCGGAAAAGTAAACGTTCAAAATGAACAGGTTCAGAAACTCGATATTTTTTCAAATCACGTGGTGATCGAACGAATGCAGCACATCGGGCAGCTCTGTTGCATGGGCTCCGAAGAGAACGCTGATCTCATCGACATCCCTTTACGATATCCCAAAGGGAATTACATCATTCTGTTTGATCCGCTCGACGGATCCAGCAATATTGACGTGAATGTGAGTATCGGCACCATATTCGGCATCTACAAAAAGAAGAGTGATGAAACCGACATTGACCATCTTTTAAATGATGTGCTGCAGCCGGGCATGGAACAGGTGGCGGCAGGTTATTTTATTTATGGTTCCAGTACCATGATGGTGTACACCACGGGAAGCGGCACCGGTGTGCACGGTTTTACCCTCTACCCCAGCGTTGGAGAATTTCTCCTCTCCCATGAAAATATCCAAATCCCCAAAAAATCAAAAATCTACAGTGTGAATGAGGGAAATTACGCCTATTGGGATGAAAATACGAAGGCCCTGATTGATTATTTCAAGTCCGTCGACAGGGAAACAAATCGCCCCTATACCTCCCGGTACGTGGGCAGCCTGGTGGCGGATTTTCATCGAAATCTTTTAAAGGGTGGCGTTTTCATGTATCCCGCGGACAGGAAAGACCCCAAGAAACCAACGGGAAAGCTGAGATTGATGGTGGAAGCCAATCCCCTTGCTCTGGTGGCCAGGGAAGCGGGCGGATACGCCAGCGACGGCCACGGCCCGATCCTTGAAATCGATCCGAAAGAGCTTCACCAGAGGGTACCGCTCTATATCGGTAACAGGGAGGACGTTGAGTTGGCCGAGCGGTTTATCGGTGGGGATGTTTCCTGATTGCGGATTGCGGACCCGGCCGCCATAGGGGCACGGTGCACCGTGCCCCTACTTTTTACGGGGTTGAAAAATAGAATTTTTCAGCGGGTAATTCCAGGCAACACAGCCGCCTACCGTATGCCGCGCCCGTATCGATGCCGATTTTGTTTTTCATCACAAGCGGTTCCAGGAAAGGTGTATGGCCGAAAACAATCTTTTTACCGAAATCATAGGTTGATGAAATAAAGGGTTCCCGAATCCACATCATATCGGTTTTTGCCTGCAGCACCATGGGTACACCCGGCATGAATCCTGCGTGGATCAGATAATAGTCTTCAATCTCAACATAAGGTTTAAGTGAATTATAAAAGACCGTGTGATCACTAGGTATTTCGTGTAAAAACAGGGTGCGGAAAAGGCTCTTGTCGCGTTTGTATGCTTTCAGAGTGGGGCCGCCCCCGTTGGCCAGATACAGCTTCTTATCGACACCGGCCAGGTAATCCAGCAGCATCCCTTCATGATTTCCCAGCACACAGCTAATCCGGGAATAATTTCCGGTCAGCGACAGGATATAGTCCACAACACCTCTGGAATCCGGCCCCCGGTCTATATAATCCCCCAGAAAAACCAGGGCATCTTTATCCGGCCGCCATGGAATTTTTGCCATCAAGTTTTCGAGCATCCCGAGCTGGCCATGGATGTCCCCGATTACAAATGTCTTTTCCCCTTTCGTCATTGTCCAAAAACCATCCGCAGAATTCCCCCGGGCAGCCGCCTCTGATCCAGCCTTTTCAGTCCCGCCTTCTCCGCCCCTTTCAGAGCCTGTTGAAATTCTTCAGCTATTATCATTCGGTCAACCAGCGGATCTGAACCAGCGGCACCGCAGGGCCTGTATTGATCCATCAGGTTTACGTAGGTATTTGACGATATCTCATTTGCCAGAAAAGCCATGACCAGTTCCGTGCCCGCCACCTGGTTCGGCATGACCAGGTGTCTTACCAGGAGTCCGCTGACTGCCAGGCCATCAGCGTCTGTTACAAGATCTCCCACCTGGTGGTGCATTTCTTTCACTCCGGCAATGGCTTTATCACAATAATCGGACACATTGCAAAACCGCCGGGCAAAGGTGTTGTCCCAGAATTTGAAATCCGGCATATAGATATCGAAAATCCCTTCCAGCAGGGCCAGGGTTTCAACGGATTCGTATCCCCCCGCGTTGTACACCAGAGGGATGCGAAGGCCCTGTTCGATAGCCGGAAGAAGGGCTTCAAGGATTTGCGGGACCACATGGGTAGGGGTAACGAAATTGATGTTGTGACACCCTTTTCGGGACAGTTGAACCATCATGGCCGCCATTTGGTCCGGATTGACCTCGACCCCTTTGTTAAGATGGCTGATGTCGTCATTCTGGCAGAAGGTGCAGAGAAGGTTGCAGGAACTCAGGAAGAGGGTCCCCGAACCGTTCTTTCCCACGAGGGGTGCCTCTTCCCCGAAATGGGCATCGCAGCCGGCAACTTTTGCATATCGTCCGGTTTTACAGTAACCCATCTCCCCTTGCGATCGGTTTATCCCACAGGCGCGGGGACAGAGACGGCAGTCTTCCAGGATGGCCATGGCCTCTTGAACCCGATGCCGCAGGTCACCGTTTTCATACAGCTTTATGTAGGAAGGTTCCGCCATATTTTCAGGCCCCGGAAAAGAAAATCCCCCTGACAGATAAGCCACTCGGTCAGGGGGATTCTTTGTTCAAATAAATAATTGAGACCGGGGGTCTTAATCCCGGCTCTGACCGAAAATTCGAAGCAGCATCAGGAACAGGTTGATAAAATCCAGGTAGAGCGACAAAGCCCCCAGGATAGCACCCTTCCTGACCACTGAACCGTCCGCATCCACGGGCTGCGTCATTGCCATGTTCTTCAGTTTCTGCGTATCGTAGGCGGTGAGACCCACGAAAACGATCACGCCGATATAACTGATGACCATGCTCATGCCGGGGCTTCTGAAAAACATGTTCACCAGGGACGCAATAATAATTCCGATTAAGCCCATCATCAGGAATCCGCCCATGGACGTCAGGTCCCTTTTGGTGATCCATCCGTAAATGCTGCACGCCACAAAGGTACCGGCGCATATGAAAAAAGTGCTGACAATAGACGTCTGGGTATAGACTAAAAAGATGAATGAGAGGGTGACACCATTGAGTGCCGAATAGAGGACAAACAGGGATGTGGCCGTTCCCGCACTCATTTTGCTGATCATACCGGATATGGCAAAGACAAGACCCAGCTCTGCCACAATCAAAAGAATGAGGATCATTGAATTTCCGAAAATGAGCCGGGTGAGCGCCTCGTTTCCGGAAACGTACATCGCCACCACCGCCGTCAGGCAGAGCCCGATGGCCATCCAGTTGTATACGCTCCTGATAAAATCATTAACCAGGGTTTCTGCCTTTGGCCTCGAGACAGATGTTTGTGCCATGCTTTTACCTCCCTTTATGAAACTCCATATCCATGAAATTGAGTTGCTTACATGATTCGCTTTTATTATAAATGTTCTTTTAGAAAGATCAAGGGTAATGGCGCCGTAAAAAGTCCCATCTACTGCGTTGCAGTGATTT
>CAZPQA010000167.1:0-5692 GCA_964588535.1 uncultured Desulfobacteraceae bacterium | reverse complement strand
TGACCAGAGATCCGAGAATTGTTCCCAGAATGCCGGGGGCCATGACACTTTGACCGGCCAGATGCAACCCTTTAACAGCAGTCCGGTTCAACAGGGCCGCCGATAACATTTGCCTGTTCGATCGCATTACGCCGTAGGCAGAGCCATTGGGACTGTTAACCCAGTCCCGGATGGTCAGCGGTGTGTAGGTATCGATCACTTCCAGGCCCTTTAATTGACCGGTGACCGGTTCGACTTTTTTAATGAGTGAGCGGGCAAGTGCTATTTTAGCGGCCTCATAGTCGGCACTCCGATACCCGCTTCGTGTCTTTTCCCACGGTCGCCATAATTCATTGTGCCCACCGGTAATGAGCGTGAGCAATAGGGATTCGGGGCGGCTACTGGGCCGAAGCTGTGTATAGATCACATCATGGACCGCCCCATCGGTATCGGCTTTCATGGAAAATATATTATAGGGCAGGGGCTTGTGAGTATCAGCGGGTACGACGGCATGGACCGAAAACATGCCGTCTGTATTCACAAGTCCCGTAATTTTGCGCCGGTAGGAAGGTTTGACGTTTTCTGACCCCAGCAGATCCACCACGACGTTGGGATGCACCGTGCCGACCACCAGGGGTGCATCATGCTGCTCCCCGTTTTCCAGGGTAAGCCCCGTTGCATGCCCCCCGCGAACATTAATGCGGCGAACGGCCTGCCCGCAAAGAACCCTGCCGCCCAGGTCCATCAACCGCTGAACCAGTACCTTCACCAAATGGGCGCCATTGCTTTCCAGACGCCAGGCGGAAAATAGATAACTTGCCAGGGTCATGGTATGATAAAACTGCGGGCACAGGGGTGGTGGCACCCCGATCCACACCGATGGAACGCTCAAGACAGCCTTGAGCCCGGGCGAACACCCCAGCAGATCCAGCACCTCCCACAGCGGTTCAGTCTGATCGATCAGATCGGCTGCTGACTGGTTTTTGAAGAGAAATTCCAGCCGATCAAGTCCTCCGGCACTTTGCCGCAGCAGGGTCATGAAGTCGTCGATTGCTCCCTGCTCTTTTGGAAAAGCCTTCTTTAAGCGGGTTTCATATGCATCCAGGCCGACGGGCATATCAAATTGTCGGGGACCGGCGACGGCATTGGTGAAATAGTAACGGTCCACCGGTCCATCAACTCCCATGCGTTTCAATGGCAGTTTTTCGGTAATCCCAAGATAATCAAACAGACGCCAAAGGACCTGACCTTTATCCAGGGCCCCCAGATAGTGCAGTCCCACATTGCAGTGAATCCCCCGGCGAACATAACTTCGGAGCATGCCGCCGGGTTGCCGGTTTTTTTCAATAACCGTCACGCCAAATCCGAGTTTGGAGAGTATGATGGCCATACTCAGACCACCGATACCGGATCCGACGACCAGCGCTTTTTCGTTTTGACGTGGCAGGTGGCGCATTTACAGTTCTCCTAAAGAGACTGTTTATGAATAGAGATTAACGATTTTGAGACCTTTTTTCCGGTACAACTCAAAATGCGAATCTGTGGTATAAATTTCAGAACAATCAGGCACCAGAAGTGAACTCAGGATCAAAGCGTCAAGACCCGGTATGCCCGTACTGTGTCCGATATGACTTGCTTGTAAGGCGGTCTCTTTATTAACCGGCACAACATCAACGGCTTCGCATATATCCGAAATGATGGTCGGCCAATCATTAAATTCCCCCTTCAAAAGTTTCTTCTGGAGTTCGTACAACACAATAACGGATGTTATTGTCTCACGTTCCTGCCACATCCTAAGCGCAAGCGGATGTTTTTCTTGAAGCGCAAAGAAAAACCCCGTATCAAGACCTGTCAGCATCTGCCTCCATCCTTTCTCTGTGAATATCTTCCCAGTTTCCAAGAGGTTTTTCCTTTACAAGAACATTCAGCACGCGTTTTTTGGCAGCTTCTCTCCGGTTTTCCTTCCCGCCCTTTTTCAGGGATTCAATAAGCCTGTCTATGCCGGTGACGGCCGCCTGCTGGATACTGGAAATTTTCCCCACCGTTTGAAGTTCCCTAAGAGCTTTCCATATTTCAAATGGTATTCGGATGGTTACCCGTTTATCTTTCATTTTTTTACCTCCGTTCTATTCTGACATGAATACATTTTAACAGCATAACACGGAAACGTCAAAATGTAACCATGAGAATCCTGTCATTGGCTCGATAATGCGTATCGTTTTCACCCAGAAAGGTGATGAACAAGGTTGCTCCAATGCGTTTTTTGCTGTCGCTGAACCAATTGATCAGCACTGAAACGGCTGGCTATCATTGATGAAAGGGTTTTTCGATAGCTCAAAGAACCGGGGCTTAACGAGACAGCTGGCCCCATTACTGCAGAAATATCTTTCCTGGTGGCGCAGAACGCGTCAGATGGAAGGGGCACGGGTGATGCCGGTGATCTGGTCTCGTTCAAAATCAAACAGCACTTGTGATTCCGATCCACTGGCGACGGTGACGGTATGGCCGTCCAGCAGGAGGTTCCCTTCCGATGGTTTTTCCAGTCCCGCAATAATGCGTAACAGCGTTGTTTTACCGCAGCCGCTGGGCCCCACGATGGACACGAACCGGCTGTCATGCGCGTGATAATCAATATCATCCAGTACATGAACGGTTTCCGCTGTTTTTCTATTTTGAAAAGATTTTTTCAGCCCGACAATTTCAAGGCCCATGAAACATCTCCATAACAGTTAACGATTCCGACTATCATTTTCCGGCCTCAGCAACAGCTGGTGCGCCGGGCCGAAGCAGAGACGGCACACGATGCGTACCCCCAGAAAAGAAAGTATGGCGGTAGAGCCCACGAGCATGACCATCACCAGGATCTGGTAGCGGATGGCTATTAGCGGATCAGCCCCCGCCAGAATCTGGCCGGTCATCATGCCGGGAATGAAAACCACGCCCACAGCCATCATGGAATTAATGGAGGGGATCATGCCCGCGCGCATGGCGTTTTTAACCATGTCCTTTGAGGCCTCTCGATAGTCCGCGCCAAGACATAGCATCACCTCCACTTCCTGCCGCCGTTTTTTCAGTTCACCCAGCAGCCGATCCAGGGAAATGGCCACCGCATTCATGGAATTGCCGATGAGCATTCCGGCCAGTGGGATGAAATACTGGGGTTTCCACCATGGGTCAGCCCCAATGACCACGCCGGTGATCAGAAAGGCCACCAATGCATAACTGATGGTCATGGATATCAACATGGGCCAGAAAAAGGAGACCTGCTTTTCCTTGATGCGGCTTCTGATGATCCGAACGGCGAAAACGATCATGAACAGGAATACAGCCAGAACCAGCCATACCGAATCCAGGCGAAAGACGAATTTCAGCACATAACCCAGCAAAAACAGTTGCGCAAAGGTACGGATGGTCCCCACCAGGAGATCCTTCTCCAGCTTGAGACCATGATACAGGGATGCGCCCCCGGCCGCAAGGATGAACACCAGGGCCAGAATCAACTGGAATGGGCCGATTTCAATAATGTTGTGGGTCATGAGGATTCCTCGATCCGGCCTTCCTCAATCCGCAAATATCTGGGGTTTACACGCCCCTGGCCGTATGTTTTGTGTGTGACGATCAATATGGTAAGGCCTGATTCAACGTTCAATCGTTCAATGAGCGCCAGTACGGCTTTAGCGCTTTTCCGGTCAAGGGCACTGGTCGGTTCGTCAAGGAGCAGAACCTCCGGTGAGAGCAAAAGGCCCCGAACCAGACAGAGGCGCTGAATTTGACCCACGGAAAGGTTCATGGCATGATCGTCCAGTCCCACATCCTTTAAATGAACCTCCCTCAGAAGGGCCTCCAGTTTCTCCTGACCGGGCTGTGTAAGATGGCCATTGTTTTTAAAAGAAAAGGGGAGCAGGAGGTTTTCCGCCACCGATCCATCTATCACCGTGGGGGTCTGCTGAATATATAAAAGCGAACGTCGGAGCTGCGGCGGCGAATAAGCGTCAAACGGTTTGCCTTTGAAGCGGACTTGACCTGATATGGGTTCTTCAAGACGGTTCATCAACCGAAGTAATGTGGTTTTTCCGGCGCCGGAGGGCCCTTTAACCAGATAGAACGACCCCTTTCGAATGGAAAGGGACAGTTCACGGAAAAGGGTTGCCTGATCAGGATATCCGAAGGTTACGCCGCGAAAATCGATGATGTTGTTATTGTCCATGGTCTAATTAACCCAAGGTAAACCTCCGGCTGTGCCGGAGGCTTGACTCATGAAACTCGTGCTGAAAGTACGGAATGTGAGTTGAACATGTCAAGGATCTGGCAATAAGGAGAATCGCGGCCAAAGCCAAGCCTACAGGAAAACGTGATTAGTCAAACGGATTGATGCCCCGCTCCACAGCCATTTGTTCGGCCATCTCTCGCTCGGTGACAGGAAAGTATTCATCTTCAGGTCGCCGTGCCAACTGAATGGATTGTGTGGGGCATTTATGAGCGCAAACCCCGCATCCTATGCACAACTCCTGATCCACCACAGCCGCATCCCCGTGTTTATTTTCAGCATCGGGCGAAGACAGCATCTGGATGGCATTCATGGGACAGCGTTCCTGGCAGAGGCCGCATCCCTTGCACGTCTGCACTGTGGCCTCGGCCACATAGCTTGAGCGCTGGTGCCCGTGGGCTCCGAGGACATTGGCAGACTGAACATAAATGCAGCAGCAGGAGCAACAATTGCATATGGAGTCAGGTGCCGTGAGGTGAGTTGAAACGGCATGGACCAAGCCGGCATCCGCGGCTGCGCCCAGGATCTCCACGGTCTCCTCTCGGCCGATTTCCTTTCCCATTCCCTGTTGCACCATGTACCGGGCCAGACGACCGAAATGGAGGCAATTGAAAGTCTCGTGACCACACGAGGGGACAGCCGGATCAAGGTTTTTTCGTTGCCGGCAGGGGCAGTGGGCCACGCAGAAGTAGTTTTCCCGTTCAACCACCTGAACAACATCTTCGTAAGGGCTCACCTGTCTGGGGTCCTCGATTGTCTTGTTGATAGGAATGGCGCGAAGGCCCGTGGTGGGATAATCCCCGAATTCATGCCCATAGACGGGATAGAAGTACTTGTTTGTAAGGTGGGCGAGTCGTCGGGTATTTTCGTCGTCGTTTCCCGACCAGAAGGGGCTGCGGTAGAGCATAAACATGGAGCCATTGAGGGCGTAGCGTATGGTAGACCGGGATTCATGCCTGAAAACAAGGCCCTTCCTGGCCATGGGATCCAGTTTAGCCTTTAACTCTTCCTGGGGCACTCCAAATTCTTCGGAAAGCTGCTCGATGGTTTGGGGCAGAAACGGGAAACAGGCCAGGAACAGAGCCTCTTCGGGACCCATGCGGTTCTCCAGGAGTTCACGCATCTCCTGCGTATCGGGCAATCCCATAAGCCACTTCTGCATGTGCTTGATCAGCTGGTCGTATTGACGATTCTGTTTCATTTAAGCTCCTATTTTTTGTACCACCCGATCCCCGAAATCGGAAGTGTTAATTAGCTTTTCCTTCGTATGCCAGGGACTCATGAGATCCCGGGTAATGAACCCTTCTTCAAAAATCTGAAAAAGACTATTCCAGATATCCGTCGCTTCTTCCGGAAGTGCCAGGCACTCCTCAAAGAGCAGTGCAATACTTCCGATCATGGAATAGGGATTGGCCATATTCTTTCCGGCGATATCCGGGGCGGAAC
>CAZPQA010000166.1:0-5731 GCA_964588535.1 uncultured Desulfobacteraceae bacterium | reverse complement strand
GTCCTAACGGCTCATATCAGCTCAATGGCCTTTTCAGGGCACATCTCCTGACAGCAAAAGCAGGTAATGCAGATCTCTGTATCCACCTCGGGGAGTTCATCTGTCAGGGACAGGGCGGATACGGGACACTGGTCAATGCATGTGCCGCAGGCGGTGCATCTTTCAGGGTCTGCTTCAGGTCGAAGAAGGGTCCGTTTGTGAAGAAAGTCCTGAATGCCCTCATTATGGTGAATGGCTTCACCGCCCAGTGGCGGCAGCTTGAAATCATCAAAGGGCTCCAATTCACCAATGATTTCATTCATGTCCGGATCGTAATCCCCCAGTCCCGTTTCCTTTGCTTTTTGAAGGAATCGAAGAAGCCCGGGATCACACCCCATCAGGGTGGCAATGACGCCATCCAGGGCAACAGCATTGTCAGACGCCAGGATCAGGCCGATGCCTCTCAGATCAGGAGAGGCCGGGCCGTTCCCCTCCATTCCCACCACGGCATCCACCAGGAAAAGGTCGGGAACACGAAGTCTGAATATGTCCACCAGCATTTCGTGAAACCTTTCGGGGCTGCCCGCAATTTTGTGCAGTTTGGCCTTCTGAGCGCCGGGCAGAAAACCATAGCTGTTCTTGATGGCCCCGGTGATGACGGTGAGGCCGTGGGTCTTGAATTTGGGGAGGCTGATGATTACATCCGCATCCAGAACCGCTCGTGAGACGCTCACCGTTGGCATGAAATCCGGATTAAAAGCCAGTTTCACCGAATCGTTGCCAATGTTCTGATAATACCCCATGGCGGCTTCCATGAGCCCGGTCTTTTTGAAACTCTCCTCATTTGCGCCATAGCTCATCATCCCCGTATTGTCCCCCACAACCAACGACGCAGGCGCCATGGATTCGACCTTTTCCACCACGGCACGCAATACCGCTGGATGTGTGACGACCCCTTCTTCCGCATCTGTAGCCCGAAGCACATTGGGTTTGATCAAAACGGCTTTTCCCCGTAAATTAAGGGGAAAGGCCTCAAAGGCAAGGTCTACCGCTTCACGCAGATTTTCGTAGGTTGCAGGATGAAGCATCACTTTCGACATGGTTTCCACCTCATTTTTTCGTTCATTTGGGGGATTGATGGCACAGGGTTTCAGAGGTTGTGCGAAAACGGCCCCCATGGACAGCTCAGATGCAAAAATTAATTCTTCAAGGAGACGGAGGAAATGTCAATAAATATTTGTACCGCCTCTCCTCCAATATTTTCGTAAACTCTCAAGATCTTGATTGATCAGCTCTTATGCATTGGGTATCATGCTTTATGGGTTTTTTTGGATGAATGTAATTTTTTTAAGGAGAAAACCATGAATCTCGATATTTTTGATGAAATGGATGCTTCCGAACTGAAGCAGTATATCGAATTTCTTCTGTGGCACTACCGGGTGATGGACGCGTTCTGGTTCATCAATGTGGCCGAGCGTTTTGATCAGCCAACAGCCGAAAGACTCAATGAAAAAGTTTGGGGACGGGTCGCAGGAATGGCGGCCAAAGATCTGGTGCCCCGCTTTGCCATTCGGGAAAAGGGTCTCAAGGGATTTGTCAAGGCCTTGAAGCTTTTTCCCTGGTGCATCCTGGTGGGTTACCACATCAAAGAAACTGAGGAAGAAGTGATTATTTCAGTGCCGTCCTGCCCGACCCAGGAGGCAAGGCTCAAACGGGGTCTGGATGAGTTTGTCTGCAAAGAGATGCATCGTGGAGAATTCGAAGGGTTTTCCCGGGCAATAGACGAACGCATTCAGGTTGAATGCCTCTTTGCACCCCCTGACCCACATCCCCGGGATATGTTCTGCCAGTGGCGTTTTTCCCTGCGTGAGAATGGTTGAAGTAGCCGGTAACAGGTTGACATGACCAGGGTTTGATGCTAGAAAAATTGAACATTCGGCAAGACAATCAACCTTTGGCTGATGATTTGCATGTCTTTCATGATTTGCCCGTTTTAGCAATTTGACAGGGAGGAATACCACAATGGCTGATTTAGCTTCCAGATTTGAGACTGCTGCACAGGATGTGAAGAAGCTGTCCAAACGTCCCGACAATAAAACGCTCCTGGAATTGTACGCTTACCACAAACAGTCGATGAACGGAGATGTATCGGGAAAACGTCCCGGTTTTACCAATATGGTGGGCCGTGCCAAATATGACGCGTGGGCAAAACTGAAAGGAACCGGCAGGGATGGGGCCATGCAATCCTATATTGATCTGGTGGAACGTTTGCTGGGGAAATAGATAGTTGTCCATTGCGTCAAATATTTGAAAAGGGGCGAATGATGAGTCAATCCATGACGAATGCCGACAATTTCTGGCTCTGTATGGATGATCCCACCAACCTGATGATGATCACCGCGTTTATGGAGTTTGAGGATCTTATTGATTTCAAGCGCCTGCGGGCGACCATTGAATCCCGTGTGTCATCTTTTCCGCGCTTCAGGAAAAAAGTGGTGAGGCCCGTATCCGGTATGGGGATGCCTGTCTGGGAGATGGACCGGCATTTTGATATTCGGTCCCATATTCACCGGGTGGCTCTTCCATCACCCGGAGGAAAGGTGGAACTTCAGGAAATGGTAAGCGATATGATGGCTGCCCCCCTGGACCCCCATAAACCCCTCTGGCAAGTCCATCTCATCGAGAATTTTGGTGAGGGGAGCGTGGTTCTGTTTCGGATTCACCACTGCATTGCCGACGGCATTGCCCTCATTTACGTATTACTGGCGGCAGCTGACAGCGAAGTGGATGCGCCCTGGCCCGAGGAGCTGCCACGCAAGCAGAAAAAGATGTCATCTTTTGATTTCCAGTGGCCCATTGCCGGGGTGATCCGAGGGGTCCAGAAGGTCAAAGATACCACCCGGAAACTGGGGCAGAAGGTCGTCGAAGAATTCAGGGATACGGTTTTTGATCTGGATGGCCTGATGGACAAGGCCCGGAAAGGGTCCCATGTTTCAGCTGATGTGGGCGGGGTTCTGGCAAAACTGGCCCTCATGCCGCCGGACCCTTCAACCGCATTCAAGGGAAAACTGGGAACACGGAAAAATGCGGTCTGGACCGATCCCATTCCCCTCGATTCAGTGAAAACCGTGGGTCATTCCATTCGTGGTGCCACCATCAATGATGTATTGATTTCCTCGGTCACCGGGTCCATGCGCCGCTATTTGAAAAGCCGGAACTACCCGGTCAACACCCTTGATCTGAATGTACTGGTGCCGGTCAACATCCGCAAGCCGGGCACGGAAGTGGAGCTGGGAAACAAGTTCAGCCTGCTTTTTCTGACCCTGCCCGTCTATATTGAGGACCCGGTGCTTCGATTAAAGGAAGTCAAGCGCCGCATGGATGATCTCAAGAAAGCGCCTGATGCCATGGTGAATTTCGGCCTGCTCAGCACAGTGGGCTTCATGCCATCGGGGATCGCCAAAAGCCTGGCCCATTATTTCAGCAATAAGGCATCCGGGATTCTGACCAATGTTCCGGGGCCCCGGGAGCCCCTCTATTTTGCGGGAAGCGAAATCAAAAACATCATGTTCTGGGTACCCAGGGCGGGGGACGTGGGCCTGGGTGTTAGCATCTTGAGCTATAATGGAAAGGTGAGTGTGGGTATTGCCGCCGATGAGGGACTGATGCCCGACGGTGAAGCGCTCCTTGAGGGGTTTGAAGAAGAACTGGCCCATCTGGTGCAGCTGGTGGAATCAGGAGATATCGAGGAAGCGCCGCTGGTTTTGCACGACACCTATCAGGAGATGCGTTGTACAGCGTTGACCCGAGAAGGTGAGCAGTGTAAAAAACGTTCAATCCCCGGATCTGAGTACTGTAGAATCCATGATCAGGTTTCGCAAAAAGATGAACATTCTCCGCAGGGTTCAGCGGATACCGGTGAAAGCACGCCCAAAGCTCATGTGGGTCTGGATACGGATCCCAACCGGTGCCAGACGCTGACCCGAAGCGGAAACCAGTGCAAGAAACGGGCAATGCCGAATTCAGAGTATTGCGGCACCCATCGACCGGCGGTACCGGAAAGGGAAACCCGTGATCTGGCTGAGATTCTGAAAGAACTGAGTGGTCGTTAACGATTCGCACTGCGAACAGGGGAGGGTAATGTGAAAAAGATTATCAGCATCAGCCTCGGGCCGAAAGCAGCTGATTTCGAGCTTGATACGGAGTTTTTGGGCCATGAGTTTTCTATCAAGCGTGTGGGGACTGATGGTGATCTGGATAAAATGCTGGGTCTGCTGCTGGAATGGGATGGTAAAGCCGATGCCATCGGTTTGGGCAGCATGCGGTTCCCCAATGCCATCGGGCCCAAGCATGTGCTGGAGCGTCGTGCCGAAAAGATCAGGGCTTTGAGTGACCAGGTCAACACGCCCGTAACCATGGGCAGCGCGCTTCGAAATGTAGTCCATGAATGGTCTATCCGGCATGTGGAGTTCGTATTCGGGAAATATTTTGATAACGCCAGGGTTTTCTTTTTCTCAGGCCTGGCCAATTATAAAATTGCCCGGGTCTTGAATGAATTTACGGACAATCTGGTTTTTGCGGACACAGTCCTGGAAAACGGTATCAGCAAATTCATAAAGTCCGTGAGAGATCTGGAACTGTATGCCAGTGGTGTCCATGAGATACTGAAATGGGTGCCCAGTAAGAAGTTTTCTAAAAGCTTTATGCCCGCGCGCCTTTGGAATATTCACCTGATGAAAAAGGCCCTGCAGCAGGCCCAGGTGGTTGTGGTGCCCCATTATGATTTTTACCGCTACCTGGAGCATGCTACCCTGGAAGAGTTGGGGGGCAAAATCATCATTACCTCCTGCGCTTACGATGATCGGGTCAGTTTTCTTCAGGAACGTGGTGTGGATGTGATCATCGACACCGCCCCCAAAGTGCTTGAAAAAGTGGTGGGGCTCAATGTCCTGGAGGCCATGCTGCTGGCGGCCCTCGACAAAAAGCAGGACCAGATTATCGATGATGATATCCTGGAGGTTATTTGTGAGCAGAATATGGCCCCCAGAGTTGTCTATCCTTCCGGGACTCCCAAGCGGGTCAACCGGTTTGCCTTTGTGATCCACCCCCTTTCCCAGGAGTTTTTAAAGAAAGAAAAGGCTGTGGATATTGTTTCCCAGTTTGCGCCCCCTCTCTTCATGGATGCAGTTGAAAAAGTCATCGCCTACGCGCCGCCCTTTATCTATTCAAAGGTGACCGGAATCAAGTCTCCCACCGGCGTGGAAGCGGAGGGATGGTTGATTACCGTGGGGGGAACCCCGAAACAGATGCTGGCCCATAAACCGGAATTTACCTATGCCCGTCTTCTTCAGGCGGCCAAAATGGCCAAGCGAATGGGCGCACAGATCATGGGACTGGGGGCGTTTACCAAGGTGGTGGGGGATGCCGGGGTGACGGTGGCCAAGAAAGCGGACATCCCCATTACCACGGGGAACAGCTACAGCGCTTCAGGCGCGCTCTGGGCGGGCGCCGATGCCGTGCGCCGCATGGGCCTGATCCAGGTGGAAAAGGGCAAGCCCATTCAAGGGAAGACCATGGTCTTCGGCGCCACCGGCGCCATCGGTTCGGTGTGTTGCCGTCTTCTGGCAAAAGCCTTTGAAGAGGTCTACATGGTGGGCCGCAATACCGCCAAGTTGCTGGCCCTGAGGGGGACCATCCTGGAAGAAACACCCCATGTGAAACTGCATATCTCAACCCGCCCGGACCGCTTTCT
>CAZPQA010000165.1:0-5823 GCA_964588535.1 uncultured Desulfobacteraceae bacterium | reverse complement strand
CAGATTAAAGATAGCCTCTAAATAGTTCTCAATGGCCGGGGTCAGGGGTTTATGCGAGCCACTTTTTATTGCGCTGTTTTCCATCGGGCACCACCGTATTAGACTAAGTAAATAAAGTTTTGCATGCCTAATTACCATTAAAAAAAATTCCCTGTCAAGCGCTTTTTTGACCTTTACTCAATTAAATAATTGGGGCTAATCCGGGGGAGATCAAATTTTACATAATCCAAAACGTCTTACTTATTCCATGAAGTAAAATACTTACAAAATTCATTGGCAATTTTTAATTTGTGTGATAGGTATTAACTATTGGTGATTTCTGTCTACACCGCAACCATTCACTGTTCCAAAGGCGCCTCCATCCTTTCCTCAGTCTTGAACCCGAAAACTGTGAACGTTTGCCAAATCGTAAATCAGCTCAACCATCAGGGGGGATTATGGCTGTCGTTACAGCATCAAGCCGTGGTCAGATTGTAATTCCAAAAGATATTCGAAAGCGGTTGGAGATTATCCCTGGCAAGAAACTTTCCATAAAAGCAGAAGCGGGCCATATTCTCATTACACCTTTGCCCAATGATCCGGTCGAATCTTTTTGTGGAATATTTGAAGAAGGACCTTCTCTTACAAAGGCATTACTGAAACAAAGAAAGGAGGCCAAAGCGCTTGACGCAAAAAAAACTACTGGATAGCTATGCTCTTCTGGCCTATCTGAACAAAGAAAAAAGTTTCCAAAAAGTTAAAGCGGCCCTGTATGACGCACAGAGATCAGGGCGCCCTCTCCTGATGAATGAGATTAATGTGGGCGAAACCTACTATATCCTTTATCGGAAAAGGAACCGGGATAAGGCCGACTTTTTCCTGGATACAATCCTTGCGGGTCTGCCCATCCGGGTGTTGCCAAACAGTTTTGATGATGTGATGAGTGCAGCACGGCTCAAGGCCCAATACCCGCTCTCTTTTGCGGATTGTTTTGCGGCATCGACTGCAAAACGTGAAAATGCAACGGTCCTGACAGGGGATCCTGAATTTGAGGTTTTAGAACATATGGTAAAAATTGAGTGACTATGAGAATGAAACGATCGAAAAATAATGAGGCCTATCCGGTCAGGGTTTCGCTGTATTCGCTGATTTTGGCGGTCTTCTGGACCGCGTTGGTGGGAATATCCCTCGTGTGGGTTATATCCCAGCAAAGAGAGGGCACCCTTGAGACCGCACGAATTCAGGCCCGGGATTCCTTCATGAAAGACGTGACCTACCGCCGATGGAACGCGGAGCACGGGGGCGTTTACGCGGCGGTAACGGAAAGAACCCCGCCCAACCCGTATCTCGACCTGAAAGGGCGCGATATCCCTGGCCCCCCCGGGAAGACACTGACGATGATCAACCCGGCCTATATGACCCGGCAGGTTCACGAACTGGCGCTGAAAGCCCACGGGATCAGAGGCCACATTACAAGCCTCAACCCCATCCGGCCGAAAAACGCTCCGGACCCCTGGGAAACACTGGCACTAAAGGAATTTGAGCACGGAAAGAAGGAAGTCAGCGCCGTCCGGGACCTGGAAGGCCAATCCCACATGCGGTTGATGCGCCCCCTGATAACGGAGAAAGGCTGTCTTAAATGTCACCGGGCTCAGGGGTACCAGGAGGGGGATATCCGGGGAGGGATCAGCATATCGGTTCCCCTGGCGCCCCTGTGGGCTGTTGAAAAGTCGCACCTCCTGGCCATATCCCTGGGACATGGTTTGATCTGGCTGGTCGGATTGGCGGGGATCGGTTTTGGCGCGCACCGCTTGAACGGACAAATCGCCGACCTCAGGCAGGCCCGGGAGGAAAGGGAGAGGCTTATCAGCGAACTTGAGACAGCCCTGGCCAATGTAAAGCAGTTGAGCGGGCTGCTGCCGATCTGTGCTTCCTGCAAGAAGATCCGTGACGACAACGGTTATTGGACTCAGATAGAGGGCTACATCAGAGACCATTCTGAGGCCGATTTCAGCCATGGCATCTGTCCGGAATGCGCTAAGAAACTGTATCCCGATTTCGTTTAAACTTGGGGTCTCGGAAAAAAATAAATGCGCCAGATTGCGCCGTATTTTGGTTCGCCCGTTTTATATAAGAGTCAGGCAAGGCGCATCCGCCCGTGCATATTTGTGGATACGTGCTGGTGGATGCAACGCAGTAGACGGACCAAAGGACAAGCCAGATGGTGTGTTTATTTTTTTGCCGAGGCCCTTGGTCAGGGGGACATCAATTTCAGTACCGGTTCGGATGAAATGATGAAATAGATGTCGCCGATTTTCGCACTGTCTCCTTTCTCTAAGACTTTTATGTCGCTGTTGAGCTTTACGGTTGCGAGAATATTCAGTTTCTTTTTGACGTCTTTGTCATTTCGGTATTGTTTTTCCGACAGTTTCCCTTCAGGTCCAAAAGCCCAGTAGATGATCTTGTCATGGGCCATGACCGTGGGGTCGCCAAAATCAAGGTATAAGTCGCCCACTAATGCTTGAACCTTCTTTATGGTGACCGCCTCATATCGCTCGTAAAGAATCACAACCCTGTCCGTAGCCTTGTCCGCAACCACGTGGAGATCACCGTCTTTAAATTTGAAAGTCAAGGGGTTAGCTGCTTCCTCAGGATGCTTTAGGGCAGTTGCCTTTTGACTGTTTGTCAGCACCTTTCCAAGGGTATAGCTCCCTCGAGATATGTTCAGGCTCTCCACCTGTCCCAGAAGACTTGAAAGCTTATCGGAGGAACATGCGGAGGAAAATAGCAAGAGGAGCCATATCAAAAGTACAATTTTTGAAGACGTGAGGTTTACCATAACCTGCGGGTTCCAAAAAGCCGCCCCAATATCCCGGCTTGGGCGAGATGATTGGGGCGGCGGGTTAAAAAAAATTACGCCACAGACTATTGTTTGTAACGCAGCTTCTGTTCTTCTTCAATGAGTTTAATGGTTTCAGCGCTGCCGCCTGTTTTAGTCCAGATGTGTTCAGGCCTGGCCAGAAGTTCAGAAATAACTTTTCTGTATTTCTCTCCCTGTCCAGCGTGATCTGCTAATTCCTGAACCTCAGGCAGGAACTCATGGTAGAAATTGCGGGCAATGTCATACATCCCGTGCCAGTGCGTGTAATCCGGCCCCATCATGGCGGCCGCCATTCGGGCCCTTCGGCCTTCGTGATGCCAGATCTCGAACCAGGTAAAGCCTAATTTGGTCTGAAATCCGCTGGCTTTCCAGATGCCGTCCTTCTTCAACATTCCCACGATTTTTTTGCCCGGTATGGCAAACTTATCGTTATAAAGATTCACCAGGTCGTCGAACTGGCTATAAAAATCCCGAATCTGGTTAACACCGTGACAGGACTTGCACATCGACTGCATTAAGGCGCGTCTCTCCTGCCAGGAGACCACTGACTTTATGGTCTTTTCGGCGATGACCTTTTTCAGCTTGTCTCCCTCCCTGACGTAGGTCTTGGCCTTTTCCTTCTGCCCGGGTCGGGGTGGAATATCACCAGGAATATCGGTTACGGTACCGTCCGTAAATGTCACCCGGTTCAGTTTGGACGAGACAGGCGCTCTGAGATTCCAGGATATGCGATCTCCCACATTATGTGTATTGGGCGCTACCGAACCGTTTAACTTTACAAAAGAACCCATGTGGCACGTAGAGCATGTCGGCGCTGTGAAGTAGTCATCTCCGAGCACCCACTTGCCGTCTTTCATGATATTCATGCTGGTCCTGTCACCCATTTTCATGGCTGAATAGTACGCAATACCATGTTTGGATTCCGTAAAGATCTCAATTTGAGGGTGATCAGGTCCCATATGACACTTGCCGCAGTTCTCAGGCTGTCTGGCCACGCTAGCCTTGAAAGAATGCTTGGAGTGGCATGCAATACAGACCCCTTTGGTGCCGTCCGGATTGATTCTTCCGATGCCGGTGTTGGGCCAGGTGTTGTAGTCCATCTGCGGGGCGTCTGTTTTGGAACGGAGCGGTTTCCCTGCTTTATCCCGTTTGAGCGCCACCACAGAACCGTGGCACTGCCAGCACCCACTGGTCATATTGGCCTTGTTTGTCGGCATGCCGCCCACGATCTCGGCCAGCATGTTGTCTAAAGATGCCATGATCTCACCGGCTGTAGCGTGATGAGATACAGACATCTGTTTGGCTTCAGGTTCGTGACATTTTGCGCAGTCGTTGGGCGACAGTATGGCCTTGATGAACGCACCCTCATGCATGTAGCCCATCTCGTCGCCCTTGTCTGCCGCATGACAGGTGAAACAACCCACCTGGCCTTCCTTGGCCGCAGCATGGGGGGACGTTTCCCATTGCAGCACTAAAGATTTGTTTTCTTTCAGATGGCAGGTGATACATTTTTTATTGATTTCCTGCATCTTTGGATTCTTCACATCAAAGGACTCTTCCGTCAGCCCGAATGCGGTCCCCGTTGTGAAAATCCCAATGACAAGCACAATGAGTGCCCATTTAATCTTACACATCTCTTTACCTCCTTGTTTACAATATGACCCGGTGAAATCCTTCAGGCCTTGCGCCCATCTCCCATGAACAAGGCCCCACATACGCATCCGGTCAGACCATCTCTTTTTGCCACCCCCCTTCATAATGAATTTATAAAAAGACTATTTTTCCAGTTTAATTCCGCCCCAGACGGGGCTTAACCCTTCAACCATTTCCCTAAGAAGACGCTTTTTCCTCTTCTAACCAGAGGGGGAAAATCTTACTCATGATGAAAAGGACAATAAAAGGCAAACTTACCAGGACGATGACCGTTATAATCCCCTCTTTATCGAACCATTCCGGGTGAAACTGGGTGTAACCGCGGGTGCTTTTGCTCATCAACTGCCCCCCGATAACCACATTCCACCTCATTAACAGGACCTGCAAAAGGAGCATAATGGAAACAGCGGCCGCAAAAAATTTAAACATTGATGCCTTCATCTTGAACAAACACAGCCAGCCCAACAGCAGCAGGGGCAACACGGAACAGATGCCAACCTGCCATACCCAGAATGAGTAAAAAAGCGGCCCGTTCAGCAACCCCTCCACGGCATGATGGTACCATGTCCTCAGATAAGAGTGGGAAAACACCTCTAACATCTCAAAGGAGAAGGCAAGAATGAAAAATCCGGCAAGGATATTGATACAAGTCCGCACACAGGCCACATCTACCGGCTGATTCTTCAATTTCTTAATGACGATATAGGCCAGAACAAGTGCCGAGATCCCTGACACGCACGCGGAGAACAGGAAAATAACCGGCATAAGAGGTGTAGACCAGCTTGGATTCGCCTTTACACCGCCAAACAAAAACCCCACATATCCGTGAAGCACTGTGGCTACGGGGATACCGATGGCCACCAGAAATTTGATTATTTTCCGGTCCAGTTCGAGGGACTCGGGCGACAGGTTCGTGCTGTCCATGGTGAGCACACGGTAAAGGATATTCATGATCCCCTTTGTTTTTAACCTGAGTTTTACGAGAGTCGGTCTGTAAACAAGGAGAACGATCAGCCCGATCAGAACGATGGCAACCGTGAATATAAATCCTGCGCCTGACATGGCCGAGGTGGGGCTCGGTGTAATCATCATATTATGATTCCGTTCAGGTCTGCCAAGATGCATCAACAACGGAAACATGGCACAGGATAAAAAGGCAAGGGCAAAAACAAGGGAAAAGCGGGAAATCGGTTTCAGGGATTTGACGCCGAATACATAGTAAAGGGCGGCGACAATGAAAGATCCGTCCACCAAGCCGGTAAGATAGGGGTACAATACGATCATCATACTCCAGTGGACGTGAAGGTCGT
>CAZPQA010000164.1:0-5977 GCA_964588535.1 uncultured Desulfobacteraceae bacterium | reverse complement strand
AAGAGATGGTCCATGATCGCACCGCTCAATTGCAGAAGACCGTTAATCTCATGTCAGGGCGTGAGATTCGTATGGCCGGGCTTAAGAAGACGATCGAGCAGTTGCGGACGCAATTGGAAGAGGCGGGGATGACGCCGGTGGCGGATGATCCGATTGGTGAGGCATGAAACGTGAGGCTTGAAACGTGAGGAGTAGTGGGTATTGTGTGGGCGGACTCAAACATATGAACATCGAACATCGAACGTCCAACATCGAATTTTGAATGGGGACCGATGAAGAAACAAACATATGATCTGGAAAAAGACTTATAGAGAAAGGAAGTCAGGAGAATCAGAGGTAGCTAAAACTTATTCAGCGTGTACCGCTGATCAAAAAATCTGAAGTATTAGATGATATTTTAGAGGAAGCAGAAGAACTAATTAAGATTTTCGTTACGAGCATCAAAACGGCTGAAAAGAAAAGGAAATAGTCATTCCAAATTCGCCATTGTTTTTTATTCGATGTTGGACGTTCGACGTTCGATGTTCGATGTTCATCTTTTAATAGAGTGTTGGCGTCTAGCCATGCTCACGCATCACGTTTCACTTCGGAGGCAAAAATGAATAGGTTTTACAAGCTGTTATTTCTTTTATTTTTCTTTATGGCCGGCCCTGTGCAGGCACAGGATGGCGTATATCATTTTGGTATTCTGTCTGTCTATGATGAGAAAACAATAAATGAAGGCTTCGGTCCTTTTGTGGATTATTTATCGGAGTATCTGGGGAAACCGGTCAAATTAATAGTCCCTGATTCTTACAATGATATGATGGATAAATTAATAAACAATGAGATACAATTTGCGTTGATAGGCCCAGCCATGTATGTTCATCTCAAAAAAAGATATCCGGAATTAAAGTATCTTGCCACCGCTCAGGTGACCAAATTTGGGAAAAAGCGGTCTTATTATTATTCGCGCATCATTGTTCATAAAGACTCGGGAATTTCAAAACTATCCGAGATGGCGCATAAATCATTTGCATTTACCAACGAACAGTCAACATCAGGTTATCGGTTTCCAATGGTCTTTTTTGCGAAAAGGGGAATAGATCCGGTGAAATATTTCAGCAGCGTCATATTTGCAGGGAATCATGAAGATGTAACTGATTTGGTTTCTGCAAGAAAAATTGATGCGGGCGCTACCTTTGATTATGGTTTGCAGAGTGCGGAAATAAAACAGGGAAAGATTTTCAATACCGTCGCAAAGATCGGGCCAATCGTTAATTTGCCGCTGGTGGCAAATCATCATGTGGGCAAGAAAGATTCTCTCGCTATTACGGATGCATTTGTAAACATTCCAAAAGCGCTATTGACAGATCATTTTCCATATACAGGTTTTGAAACCCTCTCTGACAGCAGTTATGATCCTATTAGAGAAGTTGTTTTCAATAAATCTCAAATAAACATTCCAAAAGATATTCTTGCGAAGGCAATGGAAACAAATGATTTAAATACGGTCTACAAAGCATTTGATCAATTGAATTACGATAAGAGAAAAATTCACGATTTTGTCAACAAAAACCTTATTGGTAAAAGGTTGACCGTTACAGGAACGGTCTTGAGCAAACCCGTTAAGAATGTTTATTACGGTGATGGATGGCACCTGTTAGGCGATGCATTTGTTCTTGATATGGGGAATAATCGGAAAGCCTCTATTAAGGCCGGTAAAAAGGGTTATAAGATCAATGCAGTGGTTACGTTAAAGACAAAAATACTGGGCACAAAAGATACGGATGGGGTGGCTTTGGAGGTTGTGGGTGATATGAAGGAATGATGGAGTACCAAAAAAGATGAACATCGAACATCGAACGTCCAACATCGAATTTTGAATGGGAAACGATGAAGAAACAGACATACGATCTGGAAGAAAGACTACTTGAGTATTCAGTGAGAATCATAAAGATCGTTGGACAACTTCCGAATACCAGAGCAGGCAACCATGTTGCCGGCCAATTGTTAAGATCGGGAACTTCACCTTATCCAAACCATGGTGAAGCTCAGGCAGCGGAGTCCCCGAAGGATTTTATCCATAAGCTTCGTATCTCGTTAAAGGAACTTAGGGAGACCCAGAGGTGGTTAAAACTTATTCAGCGTGTACCGCTGATCAAAAAGCCTGAATTATTAGATGATATTTTACAGGAAACAGAAGAATTAATTAAGATTTTCGTTGCAAGCATCAAAACCGCTGAAAAGAAAAGGAAATAGTCATTCAAAATTCGCCATTGTTTTTTATTCGATGTTGGACGTTCGACGTTCGATGTTCGATGTTCATCTTTTAATAGAGTTGGAATCTACCCTCGCTCACGCATCACATTTCACGTTCGGAGGCAAAAATGAAGATAAATAGGCTTTACAAGCTCTTATTGCTTTTCTTTTTCTTTATGGTCAGCCCTGCACAGGGCACGGGACCCTCCGACTCACCCGGAGCAATATCGAAAACCACACCCTCAGATGTTTTTTTTGCGGTTCAGCGGATTAACAGAGACCTGGAGAACCTGAGACTGCACATGGGGGCACCGAAGGCAATACCTCTGAGCATCCAAATCCATAAAGCCGCGCCACATGACGTTTATTATCAGGTAAAGACCCTGTTTCAAAAGACCAACCGACTCTCTTTTGAGATCATTCGACTGCAGGAACAGGCACCTCCTTTGCCCGGGCGGTTGATTCTCCCGGCCGATGTCCTGATACTTGTAAAAGGGGCACACCGGTCTATACACCACGTGCTGACTGAACTGAAAATACCTGACTATGCTGATATGAAGCCGGCATCTGACGCTCCCAAGACCCCTTCCCATGTGTTCAGGGCCGTCCTTGCAATTAACCGGCAGATCAACGAACTCCTGGAACGGCGCTTTTCCCCAAGTGACGTTTACATGGAATTGACCCTGGCCATCGGCTACGCCTCACGCCAGCTCGCGCAATATCCCGGCGCAATACGCATTCCGGAGGCCCCCGTCTTCGAAAAAGAAAAGAGTCCATCCCATGTCTATTTCCGGCTTTTGGACTGTTTAGAGATCATCTCCCGCATATACAAGACAGCGGGTCTTGAGATGCTTGTTATTGATTCAACCCGAGTTGATGAAAAAAGCATAACACCCAGCGATGTCTTTGACATGGCCTCTTTGATTGTGGCACGCCTTGATTTTCTTCACAAGGAATTGGGGCTTGTTAAAATGCCGAGGGAGGTCTTCTATCTCGGCCGGAAATATCCGTCAGACGTTTACCAACAGGCCGGGATTCTCGAAAAACAGTTGACGCAACTTGAACGTTTGATGAAAGCAACCGCGCTCAGTGGCAGGTAAAATTTGAAACGGGACAGGGCATGAAAAAAATCGATTCCAGCGAGGAGATGAGAGGGGGACGCAAGGGATTTGCCTTTAAACTTCTTAAATCCCATCTCCTGGTGGCGTCAATCGGCCTTGTCACGCTTTTGATAGCACTGGCTTTCACCTATTACCTCCGCTCAAAGATCGTCACCCTGGTTGATGAGGTGGAGCCCATAACCCAGACCTCATCGGAAGTATTAACCGGGGTTCAGCACTCCCTTGCCGGTCTTCGTGGCTGGGTCAGTTTGAGTAACGAAGCGTTCCTGGGAGAGTGGAAAAGGGCCTGGAAGGACGAAATCAGACCGGCCATGAAGTCCCTGATAGCCCACCGGGACGTTCTCAAGCGGTATGGAATCGAGGATTTGTTAAATCAACTCCTGCCACAGATCACTGAATTAGAAGAATCTCAGTGGTGGGTAAAGAGTGTTGCTCAAACACCGGGAAATGAACCGGCGAGAGTTGCTTATCTGTTTGAGGCTGAGCCTGTAGCGGTCGCCCTTGATGCGATCTTAGCTTCAACAGTTCAAGAAGCAAAGATGGAGGAAGAATTACTCCAAGAAGAGGAACTTGTCAGGCTTCTGGATGCACAGCGACATTTTTCAGTCGCCCGCCTGGTGTTAGAAAAAATCATTGGTGAAGGCAGTTTCCATCAGGAAAATGAGTTCCGGGACAATTTACGATTGGCGCGCGACGCCGTTTCTGACGCAAACATACAGGGCACCTACCATTCACCCCAACAAAAAAATTTGTTTAAACTCTTTGAACGGGAGTCGCTGATCTTCAAAGAACTGGCAGACAATGTAATCCATCAAAGGAAGTCTGACAAATGGAACATGGCGCAGTACCTCATGGCAACGGAAACAGTGCCCATTGCCAAAACGGTCATTGATATCACAACAATCCTTTCTTCTCGTTGCACCAAACTCATGCGCGAAGAATCATCGGCGGCAGCAAGAGCGGTTCAGATCGCAATAGTGGTCATGGCTATCCTTACTGCTGCTATGATCTTCACCGCTTTTCTCATATCCGGGGCACGCGCCAGGGGGTTGACAAAGCCGGTTTCTGCACTCTCCACGGCGGCACGGGAATTAGCAGAAGGGAGACTGGCCCAGGACATTCCGGTAATGACCGATGATGAACTAGGGGACCTCACACGCTCGTTTAATTCGATGCGGGGATCTCTGTCCCAGGCCCGGGAGAAGCTGCAAGAGGCCAACTTACATTTAGAGCAACGGGTGGAAAAAAGAACAGAAGAGCTTAAAGCATCAAGAGATATGACCGAGAGGTTTCTCTCAGTTTCGGAAGCCATGCTTGTGGGGCTTGATGAGACGGGCAAAACCATATTGATCAACAGGCGCGGATGTGATCTTACCGGTTATGAAGAATTGGAAATTATCGGAAAAAACTGGTTTGACACCTGCATACCATCAGAACAGAAAGAGGAAGCCGTTGCGGCTCATGACAAATTGATTTCCGGAGGGATTGAACAGGCTGAGTACTTTCAAAATGAAATCATCACCAAGACAGGTAACCGGAGGCTTATCTTCTGGCACAACACCTTATTAAAGGATGAAGATGGCACCGTCACAGGCACCCTGAGTTCAGGGCAGGATGTCACCGATCAAAAGCAGGCCGAGGAAGAGATCCGAAAACTGAATATAGAGCTTGAGCGCCGGGTCACCGAACGTACGGCCGAGCTTGCAAAACGCGTTTCAGAAGTAGAACAACTTAACGCCGCCGTTGTGAATATCTTAGAGGATCTTCGGGTCAGTAACGATACGCTCGAGACCACGGCCAGCCAGTTAAAAGAGGCAAACAAAGAATTGGAAAGCTTCTCCTACTCTGTTTCACATGACCTTCGGGCGCCGCTGCGGGCCATTGACGGTTTCTCCCGGATGGTGGTAGAAGATTACTGGGATAAACTGGACGATGAAGGCAAACGTCAGTTAAACGTCATTCAGGATAGTGCGCAGGAAATGGGGCAACTCATTGACGACCTTCTTGCCTTTTCCCGCTTAGGCCGTAAGGCCATGACCACGGCAGATATCGATATGATCCAGTTGGCAGAAGAGGTTTTCGAAAAACTCACCATCGCAGACACTGAACAGACTGCCCGGTTGAACATCCACAAGCTTCCGCACGCTTACGGGGATATAGGTCTGATCCGGGAAGTTTTTATGAACCTGCTGTCAAACGCCATCAAATTTACAAAACCCGGTGAAACCGCTGACATTGAACTAAGCGGTGAGACCGAAGGAGAAGAGATCATCTACTCTGTTAAGGACCGCGGGGTCGGCTTTGACATGAAGTACTCGGACAAGCTGTTTAGCATATTTCAGCGGCTGCACAGTACGGAGGAATTTGAGGGTACCGGCATCGGACTTGCCCTTATCCAGCGGATTATTCACCGTCACGGTGGACGGGTCTGGGCTGAGGCGAAGGAGGGTGAGGGGGCAACGTTTTATTTTACATTGCCAATAGTTTGAACCTTAAACCTGAAACTTTAAACCGGAGACTAAGAAAATGCCCAACGGAAAAGTAATGGAGATCATTCTGGTAGAAGACAACCCGCGCGATGTGGAGCTTACGCTGCGGGCGCTCAAAAAACAAAA
>CAZPQA010000163.1:0-5998 GCA_964588535.1 uncultured Desulfobacteraceae bacterium | reverse complement strand
AGATCATTGCGCGAAAGCTGACCGAAATGGGGGCCGAGATCAGGGCCCACGACCCTTACGTGCAGCACTGGTGGGAACTGGAGAAGCAGGATTCCTATCCGGCCGTGGGCGCCAGCTGGTCCAGGTTTTTCCGTAACCAGGACCATTTTTCCGACTTTCAAATGACAAAAGATCTGGCGGAGGCCATAAAAGGGGCGGATGCGGTCATCCTGGCCGTTCGCCATTCCCCCTATCTGGCGCTTTCGCCTGATGATGTTGTGGAAATGGCCGGTGGACCCCTGGCCGTGGTGGATTGCTTCGGTATTCTGGATGATCAGAAGATCCGGCGGTATTTCGAGCTGGGGTGCGAAGTGAAAGGGATGGGGCGCGGCCATATTAAACGGATTAAGGACAGTGTCCTTAGAAAATCATAAATTATGAGGAGGGTGATTATGAAAAGACTGAGTTTTTTCTTATGTTTCTGGGCCTTATTGCAATTTCTGGGGATGACCTGTCCTTCGTGGGCGGATTCCATCAAAATTCCCCTGGCTGCGCCATTTACAGGGCCCCTGGCCTCTTTTGGCGAGGGCATGAAAAACGGCGCGTTGCTCAAAGCGGAGGAAATCAACGCGCAAGGCGGCATCAACGGCCGAAAGGTTGAAATTATCCTGGAAGACGAACTGTGCGATCCCAAAGAAGCTGCCACGGTGGCCACCAAACTGGCCGCGAATCCTGACATATCCATGGTGGTGGGGCATCTTTGCAGCTCAGCATCGCTGGCGGCCCTTCCCATTTATAAAGAGGCCAAACTTCCCGCCATATCGCCGGCTTCCACCAATATTAACCTTGCCAAAAGTAGTCCCTACTATTTTCGAAACGTCTACAAGGATGACTTTCAGGGGCTGTTCCTGGCCAAATATGCCAAGGATGTCAAAGGTTACAAAAAAGTGGCCATCTTTTATGAAATGAACGACTACTCCATGGGATTAATGAATGCCTTTATGAAGCAGGCCAAGAAGAACGGCATCAGGATTCTGGGAAAAGAAGCTTATACTGCTGAAACCACGGATTTTAAGCCCCAGCTCACCAAATTTAAGATGATGAAACCGGATGCCATATTTATTCCCGGATATGCCCCCCAGGGGACGCTGATTATTTCCCAGGCTAGAAGCCTGGGCATAAAAAATGTGGATTTTCTGGGCGCCGATGGTTTAGACGACAACCTGATGTTGAAAAACCCGGATGCGGAAGGTCTTTTTGTAACGACCCCTTTTATTCCTGACAAAGCCGGGCCTAAAGCAGCCGGTTTCATTAAGGCGTACCGGGAAAAATTCGGCATAGATCCCAACTGGTTTGCGGCCAATACCTACGATGCGGTTGGCATAGCGGCTGCGGCCATCGCCAAAGCGGGTCAAGACAGGGAAAAAGTCCGTGAATACCTGGTTTCCATTGACAACAAGGAAAATGCCTATGACGGGGTGGCGGGTAAAACCTATTTCGACAAGAACGGGGATTGCCTGAAAGAAGCTTTTGTCAAGGAAATCAAAAACGGAAAATGGATCGGGGCTGAAAAGCAGCTCCAATAAGGCACAAAAAAGAGGGCAGGTCGAAAATCGACCTGCTCTTTTTGGTTTTGGGTTTTAGGGTCTCGGAAAAGGGTTGTTGAGTGGAAAGCCTTCTGGATCAGTCGAGCCTTTTTTTGCAGCAACTGGTGAACGGCATAACCCTGGGAGGCGTCTACGCCCTCATTGCCGTTGGCTACACCATGGTTTACGGGGTGATTCAGCTGATCAATTTCGCCCATGGGGAAATTTACATGCTGGGCGCCTTTCTCGCCTACACCCTGGTGGCTGTTGTGGGGATGCCGTTTTTTCCAGCATTTATTCTGACCCTGATGATCTGTGCTGTTCTAGGCGTTGTGCTTGATTTTGTGGCCTATCGCCCGTTGCGAAAGGCCCCTCGGCTGGCCGCCTTGATTACCGCCATCGGCATGTCCATATTTCTTCAGAACATGGCGCTCCTGATCTGGGGAAGCCAGATCAAATCATACCCAAGGGATGTTCTACCGGCCTTTTTTTCTGAACCCGCACTGAACATGGGGGATGTGACCTTATCCTGGCTTCAACTCTTTATTCTCTCCATTACCCTTCTGTTCATGATCATCCTTCATCTCACAATCCATAAAACCAGAATCGGCATGGCCATGCGCGCCATTTCACAGGACAAAACCGCATCCGCTCTCATGGGAATCGGGGTCAATCGCGTTATCTCCTTCACCTTTGCCATCGGTTCGGCCATGGGCGGCATGGCGGGGATTCTGGTGGGACTCTATTACAATGCCATCTTTCCCACCATGGGTTACGTGGCCGGCATCAAAGCCTTTGCCGCCGCGGTACTGGGTGGCATCGGCTCTGTTCCAGGCGCCATGCTGGGGGGAGGCGTCTTGGGGATTGCCGAAGTGATGGGCGCTGGATACATTTCATCCGAATACCGGGATGGCATTTCCTACGCCGTCATGATTGCCGTCATCCTTTTTAAACCTTCGGGCCTTATCGGGAAGCAGACCGGGGAGAAAGTATGATGACTCTGTTTGCCAAAAACCCCCGGGTTCTTTATCTGGCGCTGCTGGTTCTGGCAATCATCCTGCCGTGGATTCCCATTGGGCCTTCTAGTAACTACCTGTTGCGGGTGCTGACCACCGCACTGCTGTATATGATTCTGGCATTGGGCCTGAATATCGTTCCGGGGTTCACCGGTCTTCTGGACCTGGGCTATGTGGGGTTTTACGGTATCGGCGCCTATACGTCAGGGTTGCTGGCCATCCATTACGATCTCAGCCTGTGGGTGATTCTGCCCATTGCAGCGGCAAACGGTGCGCTGTGGGGTGTTCTGCTGGGAGCGCCCACCCTTCGTCTGACGGGAGATTATTTCGCCATCGTGACATTCGGGTTTTCCGAACTGGTGGTCCTGCTCCTTCGTAATGAACTCTGGCTCACCCGCGGCCCCATGGGGTTGCCGGGCATCCCGCCGCCTGCTATTTTCGGCTATCCCTTAACCCAGGGCTGGCAGTATTTTTATCTGGCGCTGTTCCTCTTACTGGTGGTTCTGGTCGTGGTGGTGCGCCTTGAGAATTCGCGGCTCGGGAGGGCCTGGTTTGCCATCCGGGAAGATGAAATCGCAGCCCAGTGCTGCGGCATCAGCCTGATCCGCTACAAGGTGATGGCCTTTGCCGCCAGCGCCGCCATCGGCGCCATGGGCGGCGCCTTTTATGCTAAGTGGTTCCGATTTATCCACCCGGATATGTTCAAATTCTGGGAATCCATTCTGATTCTCTGCCTCATCGTATTCGGGGGCATGGGCAGTATTGCCGGCACCATGCTGGGGGCTCTGATTCTGATCCCCCTAAGTGAGATCCTGCGCGCCGTTCTGCCCCAGGGCATGTTCAATGCCCGCTATTTGATTTACGGGTTGCTTCTGGTCCTGATGATGCGGTTGCGGCCCGAGGGGCTTATACCGTTCCAGCTCTCCAGGAGCCGTAAAGCCGAACAGTCAAAAGCCCGTTTGCTGGGCGATGTGGAGTAGATGCCAAATGGACCCTCTTCTCAAGGTTAAGAATCTATCCAAGTCCTTTGGCGGGCTGCTGGCCCTAAAAGAGGTCACCTTGAAGGTGGCGCCCGAACAGATTGTGGGTATCATCGGCCCCAACGGTGCCGGAAAAACCACCTTTTTCAATTGTCTGTCGTGCTTGTATCATCCCACCGGCGGAGAAATCGAATTTGACGGCATCCCCCTGGCAGCCCCCTTATGGCCGCCCGCGAGAACGCGGGTTCGAATTTTGGCATTGATATTTTTAATACTGGGTTTCATTCGGCTGCCCCTTTTCTGGTCCTTTTTCCTGCCCCAGACGTTTTTCAAGGTGGAGTTGTTTCTGCTGGGGTTTTTTATCCTCTCTATTCGCTTTTTGCTGGTTCGAGGCCTCATACGCCATGAAATCTGGGCATGGGGACTCATGTTTATTTTTCTCTTGAGCGACTTGTGTTTTGCCTTTATGTTTCTCACCCATCTGAACCTGCCTGGTTATATTATTTTGACACATGTGCCACTCCGGTATATTGCCATGCCATGGGGGGTGGCCGCGGGTCTTTTCAGCCTTTATTTCATAGGCGTGTTGTGCACTCAAGACGTACGCAGACTTTATGGATTCAGAACGAGCCCGGATGCGGTCTGCCGAATGGGGTTGGCCAGGACCTTTCAGAACATACGCCTCTTTTTCAACCTGAGCGTTTTGGATAATGTAAAGATCGGCCGGCATGGTCGCATGCATTCCGGATTGGGTAAAACACTGTTTAAAACCCGTTTTCAGCGAAATGAAGAGGCATCTGCCGAAAAAGAGGGGCTCCATTTTCTTCGCTTTGTGGGCCTTGAAGATAAAGCCTTTGATCTGGCTGATACCCTCGCTTACGGAGAGCAGCGCCGCCTGGAAATCGCCAGGGCCCTGTCGTCTGAACCGGAACTTCTCCTGTTAGATGAACCGGCTGCCGGCATGAACGCCAGGGAATCGGAAAACCTTATTCAACTGGTTCGAAAAATACGGGAAAGCGGTATCGCCGTACTGATTATCGAGCACGACATGAAGGTTATGATGAATCTGGCGGATTATATCTATGTCTTTGATTACGGCATACTGATCGCGGAGGGGACGTCCCATGAAGTTCGAGAGAACCAGAAGGTCATTGACGCCTACCTCGGAGGAGATCGCAGCGTATGTTGAGGCTTGAAAATGTACATAGTTATTATCGAAAAATTCATGCGCTCAAAGGCATATCCCTCAACGTCAAAGAAAAAAGCATCTGTTGCCTGATCGGGGCCAACGGGGCGGGTAAATCGACCACCCTCATGGCCATCAGTGGCATTCAGGACATCAGACAGGGGAAAATCGTACTTCAGGGAGACATGATTAACAAACTGCCGCCGGAGGAGATCGTTCGGCGGGGGGTGGTGCAGGTGCCCGAAGGACGCCGCATCTTTCCGGATCTCACGGTGAAGGAAAATCTGGCCCTGGGCGCCTACCTGCACAGGGACCGGAAAAAAAGAAAAGATCTGGTGGAAAGCGCCTTTGCCCTTTTTCCCGTCCTGAAAGAGCGGCGGGGTCAGAGCGGCGGCACCCTTTCGGGCGGGGAGCAACAGATGCTGGCCATCGCCCGGGCCCTCATGGCCTCACCCAGACTGCTGCTGCTGGATGAACCCTCACTGGGGCTTGCACCGCTGATTGTGGAACAGATTATGACCATCATCGGCCAGATCCGGGAAGACGGGTTGACCATTCTTCTGGTGGAACAAAATGCAAACGCCGCCCTGGAACTGGGGGACTACGGCTACGTCATTGAAACAGGCCAGGTGGTCCTCGAGGACCAAAGCTGTGAGTTGCTTAAAAACCCAAAGGTTAAAGAGGCTTATCTGGGGTAAGAACTTTCTTGAACCGCAGAATATCGAACAAGGAATAATGAATGCCGAAGGAAAATTTCATAATTCGACATTCCTTGTTCGATATTCGATATTCTTTTTTTAGAATTTCAAATATTTGAGGAGAGCCTTACCATTATGGAAAAGAAAAAAACCACAAACAAAGAACCGCTTCCCGGCCGAATGGAGGTATTGAGGGATCTGCCGGCGGATATTATGAGAAGTCTTACCAAGGAAGAGATCCAGGCATTTTTGTTTGAAGAAGTCTGGCCGGTTTCACTGAGCGAGAAACTTGAGCAGTATCTGGCCTGACAGACGAAATTTGGTGCCATTCAGGGTTACCTATTGACTTTGTTCTCGAGATCATATAGTGCAGACTCAAAAAAACGTTGGAAATTTAATCTTATGAAAGACATACAAAATCACAGAGACGATCGGAATATTGATATCGACCAGGTGGGCGTCAAGGGTATCCGGTACCCCGTTACGGTTCTGGATAAGGACATGGGGGAGCAGCAGACCGTAGCGGAAATCAACATGTACGTAAACCTCCCCC
>CAZPQA010000162.1:3634-6014 GCA_964588535.1 uncultured Desulfobacteraceae bacterium | reverse complement strand
GTAGGGGCACGATGCATCGTGCCCCTACTGAACATCCATATCAAACCGGGAATCCACATCAAACTGTGAGGAAGATCCGGTTTCACCTGCGGACGTTTTAGGGGCGTATTGCTTTGGTTCGGTTCCCTCTTTAAATGCCTGGAAAACGGCCTTTTTGGAATGCCGTCCGGCCAGACGACCTGTTTTCCCATCTATCTTGGCAAAAACAACCCCTTTGGGCACCTGAAAGTCCTTTACCGGCTCTCCGGCCAGAACTTCCTGCATAAAATTCAGCCAGATGGGGCTGGCCGCCCTGGAACCGGTTTCCCCCTTTCCCATCTCATGCGAGTCATCGTAACCCACCCAGACACCGGTAGCCAGGTCCGGGGTATATCCCATGAACCACGCATCGCGAAGATCGTTGGTCGTACCGGTTTTACCGGCCACAGGCCGCTTCAGTGCCCTGATACGCCAGCCCGTCCCCTCGCTCACGACGGCCCTCAACAAATCCGTCATAACAAACGCCGTTTCCTTTGGAATAACCGGTTCCGTTACCGGTTGATTCTCTTCAATGACATGCCCGCCGCGGTCCAGGACCCGTTTTACGAAAAACGGTTTCACCAGCATTCCGCCATTGGCAAAGGCGGCGTATGCACGGGTCAGCTCCATGAGTGAAACACCGGATGAACCCAGGGCAAGCGAAAGATCCGGGGTCAGATCGGATTCGATGCCTAGGTTTCGGGCATAGCGAATGGCATAATTCACACCGATTTTGTTTAGGATTTTGACAGTAATCACATTCCTGCTTTTGGCCAGACCCGTCCTGATGAGCGTGGGACCGTAGAACTTTTTTTTGTAATTCTTGGGTTTCCAAACCTCCCCATCCTCATTGGGAGAGGACACATAGGGAGAATCCATGACAATTGTCACCGGACTCATCCCCCGGTCCAGAGCCGCGGAATAAATCAAGGGCTTGAAAGCAGAACCCGGTTGCCGCCTGGATTGTATGGCCCGGTTAAACTGGCTCACATCAAAACCACGCCCTCCCAGCATGGCTTTCACTTCACCGGTCCCTGCATCCATGCAGACCAGTGCCCCCTGCGCCTTCGGTGTCTGTTCCAACGCCACAAGCCAGGTAAATTTGATCCGCTTTGATCTGCCTTTCCCCTTTTTAGAACCCTTCTTTTTCGGCGTATCTTCACCGTACTTTTTGAGAATGCGCACCAGAACCACATCGCCGGGTTTCAACACGGAAGAAGGCTTTCTGACGCGTGCTTCGTAATACGGCACCTTTATGTTGGGTTTTCTTGCCCATTTCATCTGTTTCAGCGGAAGGCAGGCCATCTCTTTTCCCAATCGAATCGAGACTTCCTTCCTTTTGTCATCCACTTGAGTCACCAACCCCTTCACCACCGAATCGGGTTTCGGGTTTGAAATGGAAAATTCTTTTGAAGCACGGGCTTCATAATCCTTGATCTCAACCTCAGAAAGATGTTTAAGGGGGCCCCGGTATCCTTCACGTTTATCCAGTTCCGCCAGACCCCTGTCCAGGGCTTCCCGGCCGAGAACCTGCATTTTCAAGTCCAGTGTTGTATAGACCTTGAGCCCCCCGCGATAGAGGAGGTCCTTCCCATATTTTTTCAGAAGGTAACGTCGAACATGTTCGGAAAAGTAGGGTGCCCTTTCAAAGGTGTTGATTTCTTTCCCGTAGATTTGGAGGGTAGCCTGCAGCGCCTGGTCACGAGACTCTTCGGTGATGAACCCTTCTTCAAGCATCCTTGTGAGGACGTATTTCTGCCTTGCCTTGGCCCGATCATAGTGGGACACCGGTGAATAACGGGCCGGTGCCTGGGGCAGCCCTGCCAGGAGAGCCGCTTCGGCAAGGGTCAGATCTTTTGCGGGTTTGTGGAAATAGGTCTGGCTTGCCGCCTCCACGCCGTAGGCGCCCTGCCCCAGATAAATCTGGTTGAGATAGAGAAACAGGATATGTTCTTTGGGAAATGATTTTTCCAATTGAATGGATAAGATCGCCTCCCGGACCTTGCGCCGATAGGTTTTCTTGATGTTCTTGAGAATCAGTGATTTGGTCACCTGCTGGGTGATGGTACTCCCCCCCTGCTCAACCTTCCCAGCCGACAGATTTTTCAAAAATGCGCGGGCAATGCCTTGAACATCCACGCCCTGATGCTCAAAAAACCGCGCGTCTTCAGCAGCGACAAAGGCATTAATCAAATGCTGGGGTAGTCCTGAAACGGGCACAACCGTCCGTTTCTCCTCCCAGAGCCTTCCGATCACCTGGCCGTCTTCACTGTAAATTCGGGTGATCACAGGCGGTCTGTAATCCTTTACAGACCCCACATAGGGAAGGTTACTGGACCACAGGTAACCAAAATAGGCACCG
>CAZPQA010000162.1:0-3534 GCA_964588535.1 uncultured Desulfobacteraceae bacterium | reverse complement strand
TAAAAATCAAGAAAATCTATCACTTCATGAAGTCTTATCCGGTCAATGAGATTGCCCAGGGCCCCACCCAGGATGAGTGATAGGCCCAGGGTCATCCAGCTGCTTTCACCCTCCATACGATAAAACCAGAACAACAGTAGAATAATGGCGAGAATTGTGGCCGAAACCAGGATCCAGAAACCAAAATCCATATCCGGCCGGTTCATAAATCCAAATGCCATACCCCGGTTTCGCACATGGACCAGATTGAAAAACCCCTTGATCACCGGCACGCTCTCATAGATCCTGAGACCTTTAAGCACCGCGATCTTCGAGACCTGATCCAGACAGACAATGAGCAGCGCAGGCCAGATAATCAGGGGGTAATTATGTCCAGAACGTTTCGGCATCGCTTACAGATGGTTGGATGTTCATCGTCGTCGCCTACTGTGTCATCGTGCATCCAGCAACGTTCGCATTTGGGATCGGTGGAAGGGGCCACAACTACCTTGAGCCCGGGAACCGTCTCGCTTTCAATACCCCCTCCAACCTGGTTAATGTCAGTCAGAATCACCGACGAAACAATAAAAATAGATCTTAACTGATCAGCATAGGCTCTCAATTTTTCGTCAAGTTCAGGCGAAACCCCCAACGTCACCGCCGCATCCAGGGGATGCCCGATGATTTTTTCTTTCCGACCCAGCTCCAGGACTTTGGTCACCTCTTTTCGCACAGCGAGAATTTCGTCCCAGCGACCGGCCAGATCGGGATTCAAAAACGCCTCTTTAAGGGGTGAAAAAACATCCGCATGAACACTGGGAGAACGGTCTTCACCACCCATGTATTGCCAGATTTCATCGGCGGTAAAGGCAAGGATCGGCGCCATAAGCCGCACCAGGGTTTCCAGAATCTCATTCATGGCAAACTGGGCGGACCGTCTTTGGGTAGAGGTTTGAGGGGAAGTATAGAGGCGATCCTTGATGATATCCAGATAAAATGAAGAGAGGTCCAGGACACAGAAGTTATGAAGATGGTGGTAGACCAGATGAAAATCAAACGTCTCATAGGCACTTACAATACGCTTCGTCAACCCCTGAAGCTGATGAAGGGCCCACTGGTCCAGCTCCTCCATCTGTTCATAGGGAACCCGATCGGTTTCAGGGTTGTAGTCCTGCAGGTTTCCCAGAAGATACCGGCAGGTATTTCGAATACGGCGATAGACATCGGTCAATCGCTGAAGGATTTCTTTGGAGATCCGAATGTTGTCCCGATAATCTTCTCCCGCCACCCAGAGCCTTATCATTTCGGCCCCATGGCTCTTGATGAGGGACTCGGGCGGAATCACATTGCCGGCGGATTTGTGCATGGCTTTTCCTTTGCCATCCACCACAAACCCATGGGTCAAAACATTTCCATAGGGCGCCTGGTTCCGGGTGCCCACCGAGCACAGCAAAGAACTGTGAAACCATCCCCGATGCTGGTCACTCCCCTCCAGGTAAAGGTCCGCGGGGCTGTCCAGGTAGGGGCGGTTTTCCATAACCGCCGCATAGCTCACACCAGAATCAAACCACACATCCAGAATGTCGGTTTCCTTTTCAAAATCATTCTCCCCGCAGGCCGGACACGTTGTGTTTTCCGGCAGCAATTCTTTTTCCGAAGCCGTAAACCAGATATCCGCACCTGATTTTTCCACCATTGCCGCCACATGGTCGATAATCTCCTTAGAAACGACCACTTCACCGCATTTTTTGCAAAAGAACACGGTGATGGGGACACCCCACGACCGCTGGCGGGAAATACACCAGTCAGGCCGGTTGGCGATCATGCTGTAAATCCGGTCGCGCCCCCATGAGGGAAACCAGTTCACCTCATTAATGGCACTGAGGGCCGCATCCCTCAAACCCGTCTTGTCCATGGAAATAAACCACTGTTCCGTGGAGCGGAAAATCACCGGTTTTTTGCAACGCCAACAGTGGGGGTATTCATGGGTGATCTTCTGTTCCTTTACCAGGGCGCCAAGCTCCGTGAGCTTGTCAATGACGGGTCGGTTGGCTTCAAACACCTCCATGCCTGAAAAATGTTCCACATCCAGGGTGAACCGACCGGCGTCATCCACCGGCGAGTACACCTCCAAGCCGTATTTGAGACCGGTTTCGTAGTCCTCCCGGCCATGGCCGGGGGCTGTATGCACACAACCCGTACCACTCTCGAGCGTTACATAGGGGGCCAGTACAATCACCGAAGGACGGTCAAAAATGGGGTGTCTGGCTTCCAGGTTCTCCAGATCACCGGCCCGAAACGTTTTCAGAATTTTATGGGAATCGATAGTGAAGGTTTCCATGCACTCATCCAGAAGACCTTCGGCCAGGATCATGACCTCATTTCCCCCCGTTTCCACCGCCACATAGGGCAGATCGGGATGCAACGCGATGGCCAGATTGGCGGGCAGGGTCCACGGGGTGGTGGTCCAGATCACAACAAAAACCTGTTTTCCTTCAAAAACCGGGTCCAATGCTGCCAAATCGGAAATCATGGGAAATTTGACGAAAATCGAGGGGGATGTGTGCTCGTCGTATTCCACTTCGGCTTCCGCAAGGGCTGTTTTGCAGGAGGTACACCAATAGATGGGTTTTTTGCTCCGGACCAGGCTGCCGTTCAAGGCAAACTTGCCGAACTCCCTGACGATGGTGGCCTCATACGGATAGTTCATGGTGAGATAGGGTCGATCCCATTCTCCCAGAACGCCCAGGCGCTTGAACTCATCGCGCTGAATATCGATATATTTTTCCGCATACCGGCGGCAGTGCCCTCTCACTTCCGCCTGGCTCATCTCCCGTTTTTTCTCCCCCAACTCCCCATCCACCTTATGCTCAATGGGCAGTCCGTGGCAATCCCAGCCGGGAACATACGGCACATCAAAACCGGCCATCTGTTTTGATTTGATGATAATGTCCTTCAATACCTTGTTAAAGGCGGTCCCCATATGAATATTGCCGTTGGCATAGGGCGGTCCGTCATGAAGCATGTATCGGGGTCTGCCCTTTGAAAGTTCCCGGATGGTTTCGTAAAGGTTTTCCTTCTCCCACCGTTCGAGGATCTCCGGTTCCTTGTTGACAAGGTTCCCTTTCATGGGGAACTTGGTTTTGGGCAGGTTGAGTGTTTCCTTATAGTTCATAATGATCAGGCCTCCAGGTTCAAAAATAAACGATTCAACAATTCAGATGTGGAATTTCAAGTGGTCACTTCCAGCTGATCCAGCATCCGGTCGGCAAAATTGATGATGTAATCCCGTTGCGGGTCCGTACAATAGGCAGCACAGTCGCATTTCATGGTTTCCAGGGAACGCACAAGAAACTCCAGTTTAACCCAAGTAGAACCCACCTCCACCGCAAAGGCATGGGGTTGACAAGCGGTGTGCTTAAACTGGAGGGGGCTCAAAAGATCCTCTGGGAACTTCACCCAGAAAATCTGCTCCATTGTTGACCGGGAAGCGTTACCCTTAAGAAACTCGGTAATTTTATTCATGTTTTCCGAGGCTATTTCATCCAGAAAATA
>CAZPQA010000161.1:0-6093 GCA_964588535.1 uncultured Desulfobacteraceae bacterium | reverse complement strand
GAATTGGAATAATGATGTTCGGGTGGTCCTCTTCGTCAAAATGGCGGAAGGGTATAAACTGACCGAAGATCTGAAGAAACAGATCAAGACCTCCCTCAGAACCCATGCGTCCCCGCGGCACGTACCGGCCAAAATCATCAGCATCCCGGATATTCCCTATACCCTGAACATGAAAAAAGTGGAACTGGCCGTGAAAAAAACCATTGAGGGTCAACCGGTCCTCAACAAGGACGCGCTGAGCAACCCGGGTGCACTGGACTTTTATGCAAACATCGCAGAACTGAACGAGGATTAAAAAGCCCTTGACTGACACACCGATGGTCCTGTTTCCCCACACCCACGTGGATAGCCGGGTGCTTGAGCGCCTGATTGAAACCTTTGGTTCCCTGACCCTGTGCCAGCCCTGGTTCACAGAACCGATGGTTCTCTTACCCCCCCCTAAAAAGGGGGTGCTGAAAGTCTGTTTTCCACCTGATATTTTGAAACCCCAAAGGGATTTCAAGCATCTTCTTTCCGAATATCAAGGGTGGATGAGGGATCACCAGGGCAGGAACCGCTCGACCGCTTTTTCCATCCATGAAACAGGGGACGAGACCTGGGCCATCCGAAAAGCCATCCGCGATGCCGGAAAAGATGCGGATGATCCGGCTTTAAAAAACACCTTGAAGTGGCACCTGCTGCTGCACCTTGCCCGAAATCTGGAAAAAAATCGTGACACTGCTGAAGCCTTTCTGCAACAGGCGGCGAAAAGCAAATCCCCCCTGGCGGGAGCCATTGAAAGAGATGAACAAATTCCCGACATGCTTGAGGATCTTCCACTTTCCGCGCCCTATCCGTATGTTACAGATCGTCACCGCAACCTGATATTCGAGGCATGGTTCGGCCTTTTCAGCCCCATAATTGATTCGGGGGCCGAACTCATGACCCTGGACCGGCAGGTAATGACTTACGCCTTGAATCTTTTTGACGGCTGCGATGTTCAACCTGTTGGAGATATCGATCCTTCACCGGCGAAAGAAATTGATGCGTCGGGGTTCACAGTCCACCGGAAGACGCTCCCACGGCTTTTGAACTCATCCGCTTCAACAGATTCGGTCTTGCTGGCGCTTTCCGGAAAAACTTTCATTCTAGTGGAAGCGTAGCATAAGACCCATGACATCTGAAGAAACCATCACCAGAACCCTGGAAGACCGGGGTTGGCACAGGCAGTTTGTAGCTACCGAACCACGCCTCAGTGAAGCGGTTGAGATGTACAGAGAGTTGGGATTTCAGGTGCATCTTGAGCCACTTCCCACACCCGAAAAAACATCCAATGGACAGCCGCAAAGCACCGAAATAAAATGCCACGCCTGTTTTGAGGGGTCTGAAGATCATTACAGAATCATTTTTACAAAGCCCGCTGGAAGCAGTGGAACCCCGTCAGAAGCGGATCTGCTCTGATGACTTTTAAGGTAATCCATGTTCCGACTGAATGATCTCATACTCCTTCTGGTCATCTTTTCATCCATGCTCGCAGGCATCCTCTTTCCCGAACCGGCCTCTGTTTTTCAACCTTATCCGCTGTACCTCATGATGTTTCTCCTCTTTTTGAGCTTTCTGCCCATTGAACTGAACGACATCTGGCATCTCATTCGAAACAACGGCCGAACAGTCCTGTGGCTGTCTTGTTTCAAGATGATCCTGCTTCCGGTAATGGTCTATTTTCTGTTTCTTCAGATCGCACCCGCCTATGCCATCGGGGCACTGCTCCTGACCGGTGTCTCCACCGGTGTTGTGGCGCCGTTCATTTCCGGTCTGGTGGGAGCCAACGGACCGCTGGTCCTGGTGATGGTGGTGATCACCTCTTTTGCCGTCCCTTTCACCCTGCCCGCTCTGGTGAAGGTGTTGCTGGAACAGGAGATGAGTATTTCACTGTTGAGCATGATGCGCATGCTCCTTCTGGTCATTGTGGTACCGGTCATTATCGTGGAAACGCTGAAGCACCTGTGGCCGAAGCTCATAAGTTCCATCATGAAGCGCCGCTATTCCATTTCCCTGGCGGTTTTCGCATCCATCAACCTGGCGGTGTTTTCCAAATACAGCATCTTCTTTCACAAACACCCGGCCATCATTCTTGAAGCCACCCTGGCCGCCGTTGCCCTTGGCGGCATATACCTGGTGGCCGGGCTGGTTTTTCTGTTCAGATCGCCGGTTAAAAATCAACTGGCTTCCGTGATCAGCATCGGCAACGTCAACAATGTGCTGGTGCTGGTGTTTGCCGCCGAATTTTTTGGACCGCTTGAGCCGACCCTTGCAGCCATGTATATGATACCCTTTTTCGGGCTGATTTTTCCTTTGAGGATGTACCGAAGGGTCAGGGAAAGGTGACCGGATGAATCTAACGTTTGCGGATTAAAAAGTCTCAAATTGGTGTCTCGAAATAAAAACACAATGCGTTTCTTTTTGAAACATTCATCTCAGAATAAGGCGATGAGGCTTGGGGTTTTTTGTGTTTTTAAAGCTGTAAGGTTTAATTCATGATCAGGCTATGGCATTAACGGCAGAGATATGCTATAATGAACCATATATGGCATGTTGTCTTTTCTGATGATAACCGATTACTGGCAATGGCGGAAGAACCCACATACGATCAACTGGCCCAGCGTGTTCAGGAACTGGAACAGGAATCCCTGAAACGCACAGAGGCCGAAGACCGAAGCGAAAAGGCGGTTTCCATCCTTCGAGCCACCCTGGAGTCCACGGCGGACGGCATTGTAGTGGTCAACCGCCACGGCAGAGTTGTGAGCTTTAACCAACGCTTCCAGGACCTGTGCCGAATCCCCCAATCCATCATGTCGGCGGAGGATGACAATCGGGTTCTGAGCCATATCATGGACCAGGTAAAAGATCCGGAAATATTTCTTCAGAAAGTCGCGGACCTCTACGATCAACCGGATGCCGAAGACCATGACATTATCGAATTCAAGGACGGCAGGATTTTCGAACGGAGCTCCCTTCCCCAACGAATCGGCAAAACATACGTGGGGCGGGTCTGGAGCTTCCGTGATATCACCGCCAATAAAAGGGCGGAAAAGGACCTTCAGGAAAGCTTTGCGACCTTACGAAAAGCCCTGGACGGCATCATTCAGGCCGTTGCCATCACCGTGGAAAAACGGGACCCCTACACCGCCGGACACCAGCGCCGGGTGGCCGATCTGGCTCGGACCATCGCCTCAAAGATGGGCCTTTCAAAAAAGCAGATCAACGGCATTCGCATTGCGGGGTCCATTCATGATCTTGGTAAGACATGCGTACCCGCCGATATTCTCAGCAAACCGGGACGTCTGACGGAACACGAATTCGGCATCATCAAGGCACATCCGGAAGTGGGCTACGATATTCTTAAAAGCATCGAGTTTCCATGGCCCATTGCCCAAACCATTGTGCAGCATCACGAAAGGCTGGATGGTTCCGGATACCCGGCGGGACTCAAGGGCGAAAATATTATTGTGGAAGCTCGGATTGTGGCCGTAAGCGATGTGGTTGAGGCCATGAGCTCCCACAGGCCCTACCGCCCCGCCCTGGGTATTGACATAGCACTGAACGAAATAATAAAAGGGAGGGGGACCGCTTACGACCCGGATGCGGTCGATGCCTGCATCAGCCTTTTTAAAACGGATCATTTTAAATTCGGGTCCTCTTCATAGAGACAACGGGGTAGTTTAAAAAGCGTTTACAATGGCCACATACAATTCGAAAAAGAAAGAAATCGACTGCAAAATCGTCTACTACGGCGCGGCATTATCGGGAAAAACCACCAATCTGATACGTCTCCACGAGGCCTTTCCCAAGTATGTCACCGCCGACATGGTCTCCATTGAAACCAAGGGAGACCGGACGCTTTTTTTCGACTTTCTGCCCATGGGGCTCGGAAAGATAAAGGGCTGCGAAGTAAGGCTTCACCTGTACACCGTGCCGGGTCATGTAAAATACCGATCCACCCGAAAAATGGTTTTAAGGGGTGTGGACGGTCTTGTCTTTGTGGCTGATTCCATGGAAGTCCAGCGCAGAAACAATATGGAATCCCTTCGGGACCTTCAACAGAACCTGAAAGAATACGACCTCAGCATTTACAAAATCCCCCTTGTCCTCCAATACAACAAACGGGACCTGGCAACGGGGGGACCCTCCGTGATGTCTTTGGATCAGATGGAAAAAGAGTTGAACGGACAACTCAAAATCCCTTCCTTTCCCGCCAGCGCCATTCGAGGGGAAAGCATGGGAGCAACGCTGAAGAAATGCCTGGAACTGACGCTGGAATCGCTTCAAAAAGACCTAAACTGGAGCGCATAAGGATCTGAGATGGATGGAAATGTTGTTTTTTCGGGCAACCTTCGTTTTTTGGGCATCCCGGATCTGCTGCAATTAATTGCAACAACCAACAGCACAGGTATCCTGGGACTGACAAACCCTCACGCCCAGAAGCCGGCTTCCGTCACTTTTCTCCGGGGCAATCCCACACATGCCACATACAGTTCCCTGTGCGGTCTCGAGGCCCTCTATGCCCTGTTCGGCTGGACAACCGGCCAATTTGAATTCAGACAGGAAAAGATTGGCACCGAAAAAACCATTCACAAAGGACAGATGGAGATCGTCCTCGACGGTCTTCGCATGCTGGATGAAGGCGCCATCAAACGGCTGGGACCGGGATTGGAGGGAAAAAATCAACCCGGCCGGGCGGAGGGCTTATCTCAACTGCCGTTAATCAAAAAACCCATCACCCATTACGCTTTTCTAGTGGAAGAGGAAGAATTCTCAAAGGGAACAACGATTATTGAAGAAGGAGAATTCGGCAACTGGATCTGGATAGTACTCCACGGGACGGCGGAGATGTCCAAAAAAACCATCGCCGGACCCACAAAGATTTTGAGTGTGGGACAAGGCGCTTTCATCGGCAATATCTCATCCATGATGGCCATGGGACGTCGCCGCATTGCCACATTCACCGCGACCGAAACCATACGCCTGGGTGTCCTTGATCTCGATCCCCTTTATGCGGAGTACTCCAGTCTTTCCGATGAATTCAGGAGCCTTCTGTTAAGTCTCGACAACCGCTTCAAGGAAATGACCGAAAGGCTTTCAGAAATTCACTCCGGAATTCACGTGAACAAAAAATCTTTTTTCAGTTCAGAAGAAAAGCCCGGCGCAGGGGAACGGGTTGAAACCCCTTTCCTGATTTCAAGAGGGAATGCGACCATTGTTGAAGACATAAAAAGCCATCCCTTTCCCCTCATTAACCTGGCCCCGGATGATTTTTTCGGCCCGCTTCCTTTCTTTGAGATGGGGCACGAACCCTTCTCCGCATCCGTTTACTTTTCCGAAGACCTGGAAACCACCCCGCTGGACCCGGAAGCGCTGCAAAGCGAATATGATCAGCTGAGTGACACACTCAAAAACATGATTGAATTCTCCCTCAATTGCATCTCCATTGCCACCATGGCGGTTCGCCGGCACTGCCTGGAACGAATGAAGGGCAAGGACCTTTGAAAAATGGACCCCAACAAGAAGCGGCACCTCAAAGCGACAGCATAAGGAGACATAATGGATATCAAAACGTTAGCGGATGACTTGGGCCTGGATGAAGACGAATACCTGGAGTTGGTGGACCTCCTCGTGGACACGGGAATGGCTGATTTAAGCAACATGGAGTCGGCTGTCAAGGCAGGAGATGCGGATGCCGCCGCCAGGGCGGCACACTCCATTAAGGGCGCTTCAGGGAATCTCGGCATCATGGACGTTTACGAACTGGCAAAAGCCATCGAAGCCGAACTTAGAAATAACAACCTCACGGCCATCGAAGGTCAGCTGAAGGAAATCAGGGAAAAACTGGAAACCCTGGCGAAGCTGGTGAAGGGATAGTTTAGGGGTACGGGGGCAAGTACACATCATCGATATCCCGAAGCATGGGGTTTTCCAAATCCTTCTCTGAAAGGATCGGATTTTCCATGGGCCAGACAATATCAATGGCGTCATCCGCCCAGAAGACCCCATATTCGTCTCCGGGCGCGTAAAGGTCCGTACACTTGTAAATCACATCAGCCGTTTCGCTCAAAA
>CAZPQA010000160.1:0-6191 GCA_964588535.1 uncultured Desulfobacteraceae bacterium | reverse complement strand
CGGACCATCCCAAATTGCCGGTGGCCACCAGTTTGGGCCAGAGATCGGACTCGGCTTTTCGCAGTTCCGCCCGGTTTTGTCGAACGGCGGCCCGGGAAGCGGCCAGATCCGGCCTGTCCCGCAATGCCAGGCTGATGAGGGTCTGGGTATTTTCGGCGATGGCGTTTAAGGGAAGGGTTTTTGGTCCCTCCGCCACATCAAAATCGGCGTTGGCCGGCCAACCCACTGCAGTGGCGAGCTCTCCACGGGAAATCTTGACGGCGCCTCTGTTGGAAACCAGATCCAACCGCACCTGGTCCACCCTGGCGCGGGCCTGAAGTACATCGGCAATGGTGCTGACCCCGGCATTTTTTCTTTGCTCTGTGGACTTGAGGCTGGTCAGGGCTTCCTCTAGATCGCTTTCAGATGCCCGAACCTGCGCCCGGTTGCCAAAATAGGTGTAGTAGGCCTGGGGCACATTGCGAAGAATGTCCTGAATGCCCTGGTTATGGTTCCAGTTGGCTGCCATGAGCGCCTGGCGAGCGCTTTCCGCTGTGGCGGCCCGGCCGCCGAAATCGAGAAGCAGGTAGCTCAGACTCAGCCCCACATTGCCGTAATAACCGCTGGAATCGTCACCACCCAGGCCCATTCCGCTCGCGTCGCCGCTGATGCTGGGATAATAATCCCCCCGGGATGCAGCCCAGTCCGCTGCTGCTGCCCGGGCCTGCTCCCAGGAAGACTGGGTGGACGGGTTGATGCGAAGGGCCACATCCACGAGATCGGCCAGGGAAAGCCTTTTGGCTGGGGGGTTCAGATTTTCGGCATCGAGGGTTGTGTTTTTCTCAAGGGGAAGGGGAGGGGTGGTTTTGGGTTTTGTTTCGCTTTTGTAGTATTTTCCGGGGGCCGAGGATGCAAAACGGTTCGGGTCTAACTCGGGTAGCGGTTTCTGGCATCCGCAGAGGCAAAAGAGAATCCATGATAGCAATACTGTTTTGATTGTTGATCTATGATTGATGATTGTTGGTTTTTGTTGGGAATCCATGGATTTCATTTGATTGATGATTGATGATTGTTTGTTTTTGGCGTATAACATATCGCAAATCAACAATCAACAAGCATCAATCAACAATGTGGAGGGGGTGTGTATGCCCGGTTTTGAAATATTTGGGGATGAAGAGCGGAAAGAGGTGCAGGATGTTCTCGATTCCGGCGTATTGTTTCGATACGGTTTTGACCAGGTCCGAAACAATCACTGGAAAGCCAGAACTTTTGAAAAGGAACTGGCCGAAAAAATCGGGTCAGGCCATTGCCATCTCTGTTCCAGTGGAACGGCCGCCCTTTCCGTTGCATTGGCTGCATGCGGGGTGGGTGTGGGGGATGAAGTCATTGTCCCGCCGTTCACCTTTGTGGCGACTGTAGAGGCGGTAATGTCGGCAGGTGCGGTACCGGTTTTTGCCGACATTGATGAAACCCTGTGCCTGGATCCCGAAACCCTTGAAAAAGCATTGACCCCGCGCACGAAAGCGGTGTTGGTGGTGCATATGTGCGGTGCAATGGCTGAAATCGATCGGATCAGGGCTTTCTGCGAACAAAAAGGTCTCATCTTAGTGGAAGATGCCTGCCAGGCCCTGGGTGGTGCATTTCATGGGAAATTTTTAGGCACATTCGGTAAAATCGGCTGCTTTTCTTTTGACCCCGTCAAAACCATCACCTGCGGGGAGGGGGGATGCATTGTTACCGATGACCGTAAGCTTTATGAAATTGCCGATGCTTATGCGGATCACGGCCACGACCATGTGGGAAGCGACCGGGGTGCGGAAGGGCATGAAATTGTGGGCGCAAACTTTCGTATCAGTGAGCTGAATGCGGCAGTGGGGCTGGCCCAGTTGAGAAAGCTGGACCGGATGCTCAAAATCCAGCGGGCCCACAAAAAAGAAATCAAAACAGCTCTGGGGCGGATTCCGGGCCTGGAATTCCGAAAAATCCCTGATGAAGCGGGGGACTCTGCGACATTTCTCTCATTCTTGCTCCCTGATGAAACCATTGCCACTAAGGTATCAGATGAACTTGCCGCTGCCGGAGTTGACGGTTGTTTCTACTGGTACAACAACAACTGGCACTATATCCGTCAGTGGGACCATATTCTCGGGCTTAAATCGGCGGCACCCCTTCCCCTGACCCTTTTTGAAACCCGTCCCGACTATGAGAACCTGAGCCTGGCCCAATCGGACAGCATCATGAGCAGAACCATTTCCATGCTCATCAAGCTTTCCTGGACCCAGGATGATATTGCTCAGCGAATCGACAAAATGATGGCTGTTTTGAGCCGATAGCTAACAGCTAACGGCTAATAGCCAAAATTAGGATGGTATACAAAATGTTTCGAAATTTCAAAACCGTTTCCCGCGTTATTTTTGGCCGCGGATGCTTTGCACAACTTTCCCATATTCTGTCTGAACAGCGAAAAACGCCGGATGGATTCATGGTTTTTCTGGTGGACGATGTCTTTATGGAAAAACCCCTTAAAGATAAGGTTCCCGCAGGTGCTGAGGATTTGCTCATTTGGGTGAATGTGGACCATGAGCCTACCACCCGTTACGTGGACGATTTGACCCATCAGGTCAAAGAGGTCAAAGACCGTTTGCCGGAAGGCGTCATCGGTATCGGCGGGGGGAGCACCATGGATCTGGCCAAAGCTGTTTCCCTGATGCTGACCAATCCCGGTTCTTCAGCGGATTACCAGGGATGGGATCTTATCAAAAATCCGGCGATCTTCCATGTGGGCATTCCGACACTTTCGGGTACCGGGGCTGAAGTGTCCCGGACCACTGTTTTGTCGGGTCCTGAAAAAAAGCTGGGTTTAAATTCCGATTATACGGTGTTTGACCAGATGGTACTGGACCCGGAACTAACAGCCGGTGTGCCAAGGGATCAGCATTTCTACACAGGGATGGATTGTTACATCCACTGTGTGGAATCCCTGACCGGCACTTACCTCAACGCCTTCAGCCAGGCCCATGGGGAAAAGGCCATTGAACTCTGCCGGGAAGTGTTCCTGGAAGGCGGACCGGATAGCGACGACAAGCTGATGATGGCCTCATACATGGGGGGTATGAGCATCGCCTATTCCCAGGTGGGCATCTGTCATGCCCTTTCCTATGGCCTGGCCTTTGTACGCGGGATTCATCACGGCATCGGCAATTGCCTGGCCTTTGACTGCCTTGAAGAATATTATCCGGAAGGGGTCAGGGAGTTTCACCGGATGATGGAAAAGCATCGGATTGAGCTTTCCCGCAAGGGCCTGGAAAACGTGACTCCGGAAGAAGTGGAAAAGATGATGGATGTGGCCCTGATGCTCGATCCCCTGTGGGAAAACGCCTTGGGGACTGACTGGAAACAGAGGATGCCCCGGGAGAAGATTAAAGGGCTTTACGAGGCTATTCTGGGTAGAGGATGAACACTTTTGCCAGGTTCTTGTGATATTCAGGTGAACCAGTGGCTGGGCAATCCCTCCGAAAGCAAACACGACATCTTTTCTGTCGCGATCTGTTTGTGTGCTTTTTTGTCAAAAGTAAGCCAGCAGCCTTTCAAGTCTAACGCCAATGCGGCGTAGCATGCATCATATCCTGTGAGACCTTTTTTGACGAATCGATTCGCTTTAACGGCGAGTTCTTCCGTCATGGGATGCCTGAGCACGCCACCCTGAAGAAGGGGAATGATGCCTTTTCGAAAGACCTGAAGTCCGTCGGGGTGGAGACGCTGCAAAACAGCGTACACTTCAAAGGCAAAAAGTTCGGGAACGGCAAATCGGGATGGACCATCCACAACTTTTTTCAACACCTCATCCGCGGATCGATTTTGCTCCTCTTCGAGAAACCAGCGAAGGGCTACAGAGGCATCGATAACCCAGATCATTCGCTGTATCCCCGCAGCTTTCTGAGAATGGACATGCTGTCAGTGGATTCCTTTTTCTTTTTACGCAAGGCATGTATTTGGTCAAGTAACCGTTTTTTGTCCTCTTTAACTTTGTAATCCAGGAAACGCTTTTCAAAATCTTCGGGGGTAACGAGCACAGCGCGCAGCTTTCTCCCCTTGGATACAAGAATCGGTTCACCTGTTGCCGAGAGCCGATCCAGTATTTCACCCAATCTATTTCTTATGGCGAGTGCGTTAACCTGTTCCATGTAGACAACCTCCTTATTTTTCATTTGTTCTAATCATGCCGGAATAATATGTATATGTCAAGTGTAGACATGAATATATACATGGATTCCGAACATCGGACTGGATTGATAAGGAAAAATGGTATAGTATGCTTATTATCAAAATTCTTGCGCTTGAAGGACCACAAAACCATGATTGAAGAATCCACGGAAGTCGTTTTCAACAAGGGGGTCGCGAGGGATACCTTTTTCATGGGGTTTCGCTCAGACCCTATGGCGAATGAAGCCAGACCGGGCCAGTTTGTGATGATGCAGGTCCGTTCGGGAATAGATCCCCTGTTAAGACGGCCGTTTTCCATTTGCGGGGTCAACGGGGATGTGCTGCTGATCCTTTATCGGGTGATAGGCCATGGCACCGCTATCCTGAGCGAAAAGAAACCGGGGGACTTTGTGCGGGTGCTGGGACCCCTCGGCAAGGGGTTTGAACCTCCCGGTGAGGCTGTTCAGCCCATACTGGTGGCGGGTGGTATGGGCATCGCCCCCCTCATATTCCTGTCCCTGCAACTGGCACGTAAAGATCAGCAGTTCCTGGCGGGTTACGGTATTTCGCCCGAAGTCGTTCCCCTTGACCAACTGGGAATCAGGGGCTTTTCCCCCGCCATTGCAACCGAGGACGGTTCACAGGGGCATCATGGCCGGGTGACGGACCTGCTGGAGTCGGTCCTTTCATCCGCGAAAGAAAAACCTGTCAGCATCTTCACCTGCGGTCCCCTGCCCATGATGAAGGCCGTCGGCCAAATAGCGCTCGGTCAAAACATCCCAGTCCAGGTTTCTCTGGAATCCAACATGGCCTGCGGTGTGGGGGCGTGCCAAGGGTGCGCCGTCAAGAAAGCCCCTGGCTCAATCAAACCCTATGCCCATGTGTGTCAGGACGGGCCGGTGTTTGACGCCAAAACCCTGGACTGGGAGGTGATTTAACCATGAACAAACCTGATCTGGCGGTTCAAGTGGGCGCTCTCAGCCTTAAGAATCCGGTTCTCACCGCGTCCGGAACCTTTGGCTACGGACAGGAATTCGCACCCATTATGGATCCCGACCTTCTGGGGGGCATTGTGGTCAAGGGTATCTCGCTTAAGCCCATGGCGGGTAACCCACCGCCACGCATCGTGGAGACCCCCTGCGGCATGCTGAATGCCATTGGGTTGGCCAACGTGGGGTTGGAAGTTTTCCTGTCGGAAAAACTGCCTATGCTCCAGAAACTAGATACCTGCGTTATTGTGAACATCTATGGTCACACCCTCGATGAGTACGGCGCTGTGGCAGCGGGCCTCAAGGGGGTGTCCGGCGTTGCCGCCCTTGAGGTCAACATCAGCTGTCCCAACGTGGAAAAGGGCGGAATGGCTTTTGGTACGGATCCTGCTGTTGCGGCGCAGGTGACGGAACGGGTCGTGCAGGAGACGGATAAACCCGTTATGGTGAAACTCTCCCCCAATGTCACGGATATCCGCGCGATTGCCAGGGCGGTGGAACAGGCGGGTGCTCACGCCCTTTCCCTGATCAATACCCTCACCGGCATGTCCATTGACATTGAAAGACGAACCCCCAAACTGGCCAATGGGTCAGGGGGGTTATCGGGCCCGGCCATTCGACCGGTCGCCCTTCACATGGTGCGCCAGGTGGTCAGAACGGTCAATATTCCCGTTATCGGTTTGGGGGGGATTCTGGAAGCACGCGATGCTTTGGAATTTCTCATAGCGGGCGCTCAAGCCGTCCAGGTGGGAACAGCCAATTTTGCGAATCCCAGAGCGTCGCTGAACATTCTGGAAGGTATTGAACAGTTCTTGGAGGATCGCGGCATCGACTCCGTCAAGGAAATTATCGGATCCCTGAAATCATAAGAATCAAGGAGGAACCACAATGAACGTTTCATGGTGCAACAGAATCCTTTTACCGGCGTTGTTGATGGCCATAATTTTGATAGGGTTTTCATTTTTGGCTGTCTGTGAAGACGCATCTGCCGGCGCGATGGTGGAACTGGAAAAAAGCGAT
>CAZPQA010000159.1:0-6237 GCA_964588535.1 uncultured Desulfobacteraceae bacterium | reverse complement strand
TCTGGAGACTTTTCTCGCGGCTTGATTCTTGTGAATGACGCCCTTTGAGGCAGATTTCTGAATAAGGGAAACAGCCTTGACAAGCGTCTCTTGGGCTTGGGCCGGTGTATTTTCAGTGAGGGCGGTTCTGACTTCTTTGACAGCCTTTTTGACCCTGGTTTTGTACCCTTTGTTTCGAATCCTTTGAATTTCATTTTGTTTTGCCCTTTTAAGGGCAGATTTATGGTTCGCCAAGCTGATCCTCCTTGAAGTGATTAATCTTGAAGTGCTTAATTGGGTAAAGTAATATTTTTGATATCTGTTTCTTTCCGCGACAAACTGTTTGAATTAAACAAGAAATATTAGCAAATTTATTTCATTTGTCAAGGTTTTTTATTGCTTTTGAACACATCGTATAAGCCTGAGAAAAAAAATATCAGCGGCGCCGCGGGCGTCATTGCATTTTTCACGCTGATGAGCCGTATTCTGGGGCTTGTGCGCGATATGGTGATGGCCACGCTTTTTGGCTCCGGCATGGCGGCGGATGCATTTTTCGTGGCCCTCCGCATTCCAAATCTGCTGCGACGTCTTTTTGCAGAAGGATCCCTGACCATTGCATTCATCCCTGTTTTTACGGAGTATTTAACACTTAAGAGCAAGGAGGATGCATTTGAACTGGCCAGAATTGTGTTCACAATACTTTCCCTGATCCTGGCCGTCGTCACGGTCCTGGGCGTCCTTTTTGCCCCCATCATCGTAAAAATTCAGGCTTTTGGTTTCGGAAGTTCGGGTGTTAAGTATGATCTGACGGTTCTCCTCACCCGCATAACCTTTCCCTACATTTTTTTTATCGGATTGGTGGCCTTCTTTATGGGGGTGCTCAATTCCCTGCGCCATTTTGCCGCGCCTGCTGCCGCGCCCATTTTACTTAATGTGGGCATCATCGGCGCTGCCTGTTTCATTTCTCCCCACTGTGATGAACCCATCGTGGGGGTTGCCATGGGGGTTATTCTGGGTGGTGTTCTGCAGGTGGCACTGCAGATCCCTTGGGTGTATGGCGCAGGGTTGAGGCTTTTTCCAAAATGGAAACCATTTCATCCGGCGGTTAAACGCATTGGCTGGCTCATGTTGCCTGCCGTATTCGGTTCGGCGGTGTATCAATTCAACCAGTTTGTGGGAACGCTGCTGGCATCATTTTTAAAGGAAGGGAGCGTTTCGTGGCTATATTACGCCGACCGGCTGGTTCAGTTTCCTTTGGGCATTTTTGCCATTGCCATTGCCACGGCGGCTCTCCCGTCTCTGTCCGGCGACGCCGCCCGGAAAGACCATGCGCAGTTTCAAAAAACGCTGGACCATGGCCTGAGTCTTGTATTTTTTATTGTGCTGCCGGCAACCGCCGGCCTGCTCATACTCGGAAAGCCCATTGTGGTGCTGCTGTTCGAAAGGGGTGCCTTTGGCGCTGATTCTTCGGCCATGACAACGGAAGCCCTGGTCTGTTACACCGTTGGTCTCTGGGCCTTTTCCGGCATGCGGGTATTGATTGCCGCATTTTATGCACTTCAGGACACGAAAACACCGGTGAAGGTTGCCGTCATTTCGTTGGGTGTCAATGTTATTTTGAGCCTTGCGTTCATGGGTCCCATGAAACACGCCGGGCTTGCCCTGGCATTGTCTGTTGCATCCAGCGTTCAATTCGGGCTGCTGGCTCTTTTTCTTTGGAAAAAAGGATTATTCATCCATGCCGGACCGATTCTTAAATCCGTTTCTAAATCCGTTGCCGCTACCCTGGTGATGGGGGCCATTGTTTTCATCTGCCACGGCAAATGGTTTTATACCACCGCCGCCGATGCGCTTTCAGAAAAAATACTCTCCCTTTCAGCCCTTGTTTTAATCGGCGTTGTTGTGTATTTTCTCGTAGCCCGTTTGATGGGGTGCCAAGAGATTAGCGCGATTTGGGCAATGCTAGGTTTCAAACGCACCAGATAATACAGGTATTTTGCATGGACAAACTCAAAATTGTCGATATTTTTCCCCAACCGGTCAATCTGAATCAAATCGATGATGCAGAGGGCCCCTACTGCATGAGCTATGGGTTTGACACGACCCCCCTGTCGGATTCCATCAGCAGAATCGGTCTGATCAATTCGCCGATTCTGGTCAAAAAAGGGGAGGGGGGGGGGGAAACTGAATTTGCGGTGGTTGCAGGTTTTAGAAGGATAAAGGCCTTGAAGGCACTGGGTGAAGTGCATATCCCATGTCGGGTTCTGCCGCCTGAAACATCGTCCCTTAAATGCCTGCTGATCAACCTCTATGAAAACCTGACCATCAGGGAATTTAACCCTGTGGAAAAGGGCATGGCCCTGGCGCGTCTGTTGGAATGGGTTCCCGCAAAAGAAGTGGTCAAAACATTCATGCCGCTCTTTGATCTGCCCTCACATGAAGAGACCCTTCATCTTTTTGTTCAAATTGAAACAGAATTTGAACCCCAGGCCAAAGACCTGCTTGCCTGTGGGGACCTGTCAACAAAGGCGGCTAAGCTCTTGCTGGAAATGGATTCAGCGGCTCGAGAGAAATTCTGCCGTTATTTTTCCGTCATCAAGTTCAGCAAAAACCAGCAGACTCAATTTATCGATTTCATTCATGATCTGTCGCATATTGAAGACAATGCCATTCCACGATTACTGGATGATACCGAATTGACAGATATTCGCGATAACGAGCAAATGAACAATCCACAGAAATCCAGAGCACTCATCGCGCTTCTGCGGTCCAGACGGCTGCCCCATCTGGTGAAGGCTGAGAAAGGGTTCAAACGCATGGTGGAAAAGTTGGCGTTTCCCGCAGGTTACCAGATAACACCGCCCCCTTTTTTTGAAGGCCCGCATTATCGGCTCGAGATTTCTTTTGAAAATGGAAAAGACCTGATGGAAAAACTCCTGATTCTGGTAAAAAAAGAAGGGCTCGTAACACTTGAAGATCCATGGGATAAAAGCCTTTAATGGCCAACTGTCATATCAAAAGAGCCATTGTGGAAGAGGGCTCAAGAAAAAGCCCCATGAGCAAGAGAATAATGGAGCGCGTTCCCCATGCGTCGTTGGCAGAACCGCCGGGCCCAATCACACAAAATAGCATGGGAAAGGATACGCTGCACCTGCTTTCCTATAAAGGAGAATTTCTCAAACCCTGCCCGGGGACCAAGGAATATATCTGCTGCGGATATCAAATCCTCAATGTGGCAACCAATTGCCCCCTTGACTGCAGCTACTGTATTCTTCAATCCTATTTCCTGCACCAGCCCTATTTGAGAATTCATGTGAACCTGGAAGAAAACCTGGTGCCAATTCTGGCGTTCATCGACCGAGACCCGGAGCAAATTGTCCGCGTTGGAACCGGGGAATTCGCGGACAGTCTTGCCCTGGATTCCCTCACCCGCTGGACCCATGTTCTGATGCAGCCTTTCTCGGAGAGAAAAAATGCTGTTTTGGAATTCAAAACCAAAACCAACCAGATAGACGGCTTGATTTCCTCCCCATACAGAGACCGCATCATTGTATCCTGGTCCCTCAACAGCCCGCTCATTTCTGCAACGGAAGAAAAAGGGGCCGCAACGCTCAAGCAAAGGCTTGAAGCGGCCAAGCGATGTCAGGCAGAAGGATTTGTGGTGAGTTTTCACTTTGACCCGCTGATCCCTCATAAAGGATGGCGGGAAGGATACCTAAAAACCATCGATCTTATGGACCGGTATCTGAAACCTGAAGGAATTATATGGATCAGCATGGGATCTCTCAGGTTCATGCCGGACTTGAAACCCATCATCAGAAAACGACATCCCGGAACCGCAATTCTGGATGGAGAATTCATCACAGGTCTCGACGGCAAGGCCCGTTATTTTAAGCCTATCCGGATTGAGCTCTATCAGTTCATGCGGCAGAATCTGGAGAAGTGGCATTCCGATTTGGGACTCTATCTTTGCATGGAATCAGATGAAATCTGGGGGAAAAGCATGGGTTGGTCACCGGGAGACTCAGAGGGGCTCAAGGGTTTTCTCGATGATCGGGTAGTCCGGATTTTTAAGTAGTAATCTACCGGAATATATGCTAGAAGACAGCGGTTAAAAATAAGACTGAGCGAGTCCTAAATCAAAACGAGGTATAAGAGAATGACATTAAGGGAAAAAGTAGAGGATGCACTTCAAAAAGTCAGGCCTTCCCTCCAAGCGGATGGAGGGGATGTGCAGCTGGTGGATGTGGATGCAAATGGATTGGTAAAGGTTCAATTGACGGGCGCCTGCGCGGGTTGCCCCATGAGTCAAATGACCCTCAAAATGGGCATTGAAAAGGTCCTGAAGCAAAACATCCCGGAAGTAACTTCTGTTGAGTCCGCGTAATTAAATATCGAGGTTTAACATTTCTGTTTAACTAAGGAGATACCATGGAGATCAAGAAGATTGGTGTGATCGGAGCCGGCGCCATGGGCAATGGCATTGCCCAGATGGCAGCTCAAATCGGTTGCGAGGTTATTTTAAGAGATATCAAAGAGGAGTTTGTGGAGCGGGGGATGAAAAACATCGATCGCTTTCTTTCCAAAAGCGTCGAGAAGGGGAAAATCGAAGCCGCACAAAAAGATGCTATCCTGGGCAGAATCAAGGGCACAACGGAAATGGCCGACTTGAAAGAGGTTGATTTCGTCATTGAGGCCGTCATTGAAAACCTGGATCTGAAAAAGAGCGTATTCAAAGAATTAGATGAGCTCTGTGCACCCCACGTTATTCTGGCTTCCAATACATCATCCATGTCACTGACTGAAATCGCAGCGGCGACCAATAGACCCGAGAAAGTCTGTGGCATGCATTTTTTCAATCCTGTTCCCATTATGAAGCTGGTGGAAATCATCCGAGGCTATTCAACCAACGATGAAACCATTGACATTACCACCGAGCTGGCCAAGAAAATGGGCAAAATTACGGTGGAAGTGAAAAAAGATTCCCCGGGTTTTGTTGTGAACCGGATCATGATTCCTCATATGCTGGAGGCCATTAAAATCGTGGAGGAAGGTATTGCCAGTATTGAGGATGTGGATACTGCGGTGAAGGCCGGGCTCAATTATCCCATGGGTCCCTTTGAACTGATGGATTTAACGGGGATTGATATCTGCTACTTTGTCAGCGAATATTTCTACAAGGAACTTAATAAGGAATCCAAATGGGTTTCGCCGAACCTTCTTAAAACCATGATTCGCGCCAATAAACTGGGCCGGAAAACGGGTGGCGGATGGTATGATTACGGAAAATAACCCCTGTTGACAGAATGCTTGAACGAAAAAAGGCAGTTCCTTTGGAACTGCCTTTTTTTGGGTGGGGTAAGGGAACTGCTACTTGTTTTTGTGCCGCATCTTTTTTCGAAGTTTTCGGTATTTGTGCTTGGTGATTTTTTTTCTTCGCTTTTTAACAACGCTACCCATTCGATCTTTCCTCCCTGTAGTGATCCGACCTTCTACTAAATTTAATCCCGAGTTGTCAACCGCTATTTTAAGGCAGCAAACAAAGAAGGGGGGTTTAAAAAATCTATCCAGATAATCAAGTTTACATAATATTAATTATCAGACCTTGAAGATAGGGTTCTCTTGCAGTATCCTGGTTGTTCTTAGGCCGCTTTGGTTGCGGTTTCTTGAACTTTATTGCGGGCTTTGTCTTCATACAGCCTTCGGTCCGCCTCGCCAACCAGTTCCTCAAAACTCAATCCCTGTTCAAAGATGGCGAATCCACTGCTGGCTGAAATATGGCACTTCTCAAAAATGCCTGATTTGATACGATCGGACATCATTCTTGCCACACGCTCACCCGCCTCAATCAACATCACGGCAAATTCGTCGCCACCATAACGATATCCGGAATCCACGTTTTGCCGCATTTTGCCGTTGATGACTGCGCCCACTTGCTGTAGCAGTTCATCCCCCGCCAGATGACCGAAATTGTCATTGTACCGCTTGAAATCATCCAGATCCAGAAGGATCAGCCCGAGCTCGTGATTTTGCCGCTGCGCTCGTAGGGTTTCCTCATTGAGGCGATCATAAAAGTGCCTCTGGTTATAAAGCCCGGTCAAAGAGTCCGTGATGGAAAGCCGATTGAGTTCCTGGCGAATATTTCTTTCAATGATGCCCCGTTTGAATTTGGCTTCAATTTCTTCGATCCCGAATGGCTTGTTGATGAAATCCGTAGCACCGGCATTGATGGTTTCCACATATTTATATTCTTTGGTG
>CAZPQA010000158.1:0-6256 GCA_964588535.1 uncultured Desulfobacteraceae bacterium | reverse complement strand
AATTTTTATCTGACGCAGAGATTGGCGAAAAAGACAGTTTTCGTTCGGGCACTATCTATTGAATCTGAAGTCCTAATTCTTTTCCATCTTCAAGTGGCAACCCCCGCATTTACGATAAGCGCCGGTCTTCATCTTTTTTTTCGCCAGGTCTTTGTGACATCCTTTGCACTGGTAGTGAAAAGCCTTTTGAAGCATGATTTTGTTATGTTCTTTACTCTTTGGGTCGTGGCACTGATTGCACCGCTTCGTCTCTCCCCACGGCACCCAGACATTCTGACCATCTTTGTAATCGTGATGACAATCCCAGCAAAAGAGTTTGTATTGGTACACATGCTTTTTATGGGTGAATTCCACCGGTCCTTTTCGTTTCTTTTTATACCCTTGGTTACTGAGTAGAATCACATTGAGATTTCTTGGACCTGCCTTCGCTTCATCACCGGGTGAGACACTCGTTGCCTGATTCTCAGCCACAACCATTTTCACCTGCCATCCCGTAAAAATAAGGGTAATCAATACCAACAGAAACAACACATTCCAAAATCTCTTAGAATTCATAACGACCCCCCCCTAATTGAAATCCAAATTCAGGCACTTTCCACCGATTGACACTGCACTATCTGTAAACCTCTTCATGGGTTTAGGCAGGATATTCCAGCGTCCCGGGAAGTGGCACGAGATATTTCTCCCGTCTACTGGCCCTGAAATAGTGGGTATATCCCGCATCCAGGGCCAGCTTAAGGGCAGCGGGAAAGTCTTTTCCCACATCCTGCGGACTGTGAGCATCGGACCCAAAGCAGATGGGGATATCCCTTTCCCGCGCCAGGGAAACGATCAAGGCCGATGGATAAATTTCCCCCACGGGTTTTCTGAGGCCCGACGTATTCAACTCCATGCCCATTCCCACTTCAGCCACTCGGTCCAGGACCGGCTGCACCATCTCCTTCAGGTCTTTTTCCGATGGTCGATACCCGAATTTCTTGGGAATATCCAGATGGCTCACCGCATCGAAAAGCCGCGTATCCACCAGATTTTCCACCAGTTTGAAATAGGCACGCCAGGTATCGGCTATATCCACCGAATTCCACACCTGTTTCACGTCCGGGTTATCAAACCCCCAGTCATCGATAAAATGCACTGAACCGAGCACGAGGTCAAAATCCTGGGCTTCAAGCCATTTTTCCAGGAACCTCTCACAACCCCTGTAATAATCCGCCTCTATGCCGAACAGAACATGCGGGGTCTGATGATCCATCTCAGCGGTGACTATTTCACGATAGGTGCCAAATTCGTTAAGACTCATACGATGATTCGAATCGTATCCATCCGGATTGGGGGCATGATCCACAAAGCAGATTTCAGGGATTCCAAGGATGCCGGCCGCATTCCGGTAGTCAGCAACCTTTCCTTCCGCGTGCCTGCACAAAGCGGTGTGCATATGGTAATCGGGCAATTGATTTTCATGCGGTTTCGCCGCACGAAACACATTGTCTTCCGTACAGTTCATTTCAATATGACTCCCGTGACGTGTCGATGCCATCCGTCCGGATCATTCCACTTTGGCACCCGCTTTTACCCGCCGCTTGTCTCTGACGTACAACTGGTCGCCGCCCACCAGTTTTGTTTCAAAAATATCGATGGCCCGAATCAGATCGCCGAGCTTTTTATACCCGTAATTCCGGGCGTCAAAGGATGCCTGATTGGAAATATGGGCACCGATACGTCCCAGATAGGCCCAGCCGTCATCATCCTGTTCTGAATCGATGGCGTTTCTCAGCAAATTCAGCAGCTTGGTATCCGATTTCAGCGCCTTGCCTATCTGCTTCACCCCCTGCGCATCGTTTGTTTCCGGTTTTGCGGGCTCATCCAGATAAAGAAAGCGGGAACATGCGTTAACGAACGGAGACGGCGCCTTGCGCTCACCGAACCCGATGACCGACTTCCCTTCTGAAAGAACCCGCAATACCAGCGGCGTAAAATCACAGTCCGACGATACGATGCAGAAGGCGTCGATATTCTTCGTGTAAAGGATATCCATCACATCAATGGTCATGGCCATATCCGTGGCATTTTTTCCTTTAACGATGTCAAACTGCTGAACCGGCTGAATGGAATATTCATGAAGAACATCCTCCCAGCCCTTGATTGAGCGCTTCTTCCAGTTTCCGTAGGCCTTCCTGATGCTGACAACACCATATTTTGCCAGTTCAGACAAAATCATATCAATTTTTTTCGCTGGTGCGTTATCCGCATCAATAAAGACCGCAATTCTTTCCTTTTGTTCTTGCATAACCACTCCTTATGTCCAGGAACCGGTCTGGGGCCGAGGCAACTGACCGGCCATCATGGCACGAATATACCCGTTAAAACCATTCCCCTTACCGTTTTCCAGTTCCTTTATTTTTTCATGAAGCTGGTTCATGAGATCTTCATGCTTGAGCATCTCCAGTGGATTCACACCGTAATGCCCGGACCGTTGAAGCAGAACATAGGCCTTCTGGTCCAGTTCGGGAAGGGACAGGAATGAATCCAGATCCTCAAGCATACGGGCCCGATCCCGGTCCAGATATCCATCCACATGCATCAACAGATTCAGGCTGAAATCCGCGCACCGGAAATGTGACGGCATTTCCTCCAGATGGCGCATCAACTCGCGAATTTCAGCAACAATTTCCAGATCGTTCATGGGTACGAATCGACCTTCATGGGCCATGGCTTCCATGGGGGAGTCGGGGGGCAGAGCAAATGTGCGAACCCGGATGAAATCAGGCTTGATCCGGTTTAGGACATCCGCTGTCTCAAGGGCATTCTCGCGGCTCAGGTCCCTGCCCCCCACCCCTGGCATGATATATTCCGAAAGCTCGATACCGGCGGCCATGACCCTTCGACCCCCTTCAACCATCTCTTCGGGGCTCTCACCTTTTCGAGTCAGCTTCAGAACCTTCACGGATCCGCTTTCAAGACCCGTATGGATCCGTGTCAATCCAGCCGCCTTAAGCTTTTTCAGGGATTCAACACTTTTCCGTTTCAGACTCTTGGCGCGTGCATAGGAAGTAATCCGGGTCAAGGAGGGGAACGTCTCGCCCAGGTGTTTTAAGATCTCGAGCAGCTCCTCCGTGGGAAGGATCAGGGAATCAGCATCCTGGAAAAACGCCGTGGTGATCTGTGAACCGTTGGGGCTGTGATATCGCGCCATTTCATCGATATCTTCTTTTATTTCCGCAACGGACCGCCTGGAAAAAGTGGTTCCTTTGTAAGCCGGACAGAACAGGCATCGGTTCCACGGACAGTTTCTCGTCACACGAACCAGAAGGCTGTTGGCTTCACTGGGCGGCCTGATAACACCTTGCTCAAACATCACACATATTCTCCTTTAGATTCAGAAACCCAAATGGGCCGCTTTTGGAAAATTTCCGGGGGAAAAATCTTCATGCAAGCAACAACCGCACAATTTCAGGAAGAGCGTCTTCCACCCAGGAATCCAGCGTTTCATAGGTTGTGGCATTGATGGGATGGGGCATGACAGCAAACGGATAGTCGGGAAAACCGTGGGCCACGGCCATGGCTTTCCCTGAACTTACGAAAGGCGCCGTACAGACCACTGAGGTCGGAACACCCTGTTTTTCCATGACGATTCCATCGAGCACACTGCCCGAGCTGCAAGACCCTCAATCCCCGATGCCGGCAACCACCAGATCCACCTTTCCAGCCAGATCTTCTGCCATATCCTGGGGAATTGCATGTGAGGGGGAAGGCTTTCTCACATGGATGTCGCAACTGAGTCCATAAAGCGCCCGCAGTCTGGTCCCGATTTTTTTGACAAGATAATCAGAATTCTTCTTTCCATTGTCAATGAGCCCGAGGGTCAGTCCTTTCAGGATTTCAGGCCGGGGGGCCGGTTCAAACGTCGTTCTGATGGGCTCGTTGGTAGGATCCAGAACAGTATAGGTCATGATGTTTTCCTTCCTTCCGGCGTCAAGGATTCCAACGGAACCCCGGTCACCGCTCAGGTCCCGCCGGCACAGGTAACCCCAATGGGCTCCGTCACAGCCTTTGACATGTGACGGCTGAACCATCCGGGCATACAGGCCGAAAATCTGCCGGCGCCGCCTCCAGCCATAATCAGCAGAATATGTTCCGGGGAAGAGACGGCCCGGACCATTTTCTCCTCATCCCCCGGCTCAATGGGCGATTCGTTCAGCCCTCCCCTTTTCAGGTCTGCCAGGGGTCGACAGGCATTCTTGTAAAGATATTCCCGGACACCCTCTTTTGTCCACCCATCCCTGACAATGGTTTCATAGTGTTCCGGACAGATGATCACCGCACACTCGCAGTCCCCGCCCATATTGAAGCTTCCCAGAGCCCGCATGCGATCTGCGATGGTGTTCAGAATATTTTCAGACTTCAAGGCCACATGATTCTGTACCTGGTTGGGCCCTTCTGCCGCAAAAAGGGTAACGGCGCTCGTTTCCTTCTTAAATCCCCGCATCACATGGAGCGGTACCCATGAACCGGTTTCCTGCTCACCAATACAGTAGGTGTATTTCCCGGGATGCCCCAGAGTGGACCTATCGAACTCCCGTCCCCCCAGATTGTATAAGACAAGCCTCACCGCCCTGCCGATGGTGGCATTGGCGCGATTTCCGGGAGCCATGAGATTCTGACCGTTGTTCAGGCCACACGCGCTCGCTACCGGACCGTTCACCACCATCAGAATACCCGATCCCGCAGTACTGGCGGAAACACCGTGAAGACCAAATTCCGGTCGGGATATTCCCCGCACAGCGGCCACAACAACCGGAAAATACTCGGGTAGACAGCCGGCCATAACGGCGTTGACTGCGACCTTTTCGGCTGTAAAAATCCGGTTTCGCTCCGGAATGGACCCCAGGATCTCATCAGGGGCCAGCCCTGCGGTACCTAAAAATGCCAGCACTTTTTTCTCTGTGGGCGGCACCACGGGCAACCCGTCGGTCCAACCCTTTTGATAAAAGGTTTCCAGGACCTGCTCGGCACTTTCAACTTCAATTCTGTGGGACATAAGCGCTGGGCTCATTGGATAAACATCCCTTCCAGCCGTCGTAGCATTCGCTACTTTGGCGGAGTCGGCTCCACGGTCAGAATATTTATGTCTCTAAGAACGGATTATTAAGGGCTGACAATACGATAGAGCAATTTCAATTTTTCGTCAATGCTTATAAGATCAAGAAAAGAGGCCTTGCTCTTTTAAATCCATTTTGGGTAATGTGTAAAGCAAGCATTCATGATTTCCCCGCCCAGCGGGGAACCCGGTTTTGCGTTATCAACGTAACCCCAGAGACCTTGGACATCACCGCCTATGATCAAGATAACCCGGGTGCTTGATCATGTGGTTTTGTCCAAAGAAGGGCGGGATGAATTTGTCAGGTCAGGGCTGGTGTGGGAAGAGCGAACGGCTGGCAGGTGAAACTTAAATGGAGGCAAAGATGGGAACCAAAACAGTTGTTATTTCGCTGGGGGGATCAATCATCGTACCAAAGGAGATTGACGTACCATTTTTGAAGATGTTCAAGGAGATTATCCAGAGTCTGAAAAATGAACGGTTTATTGTCATTTGCGGGGGCGGAAAGATCTGCAGGAACTATCAAAACGCGGCAAGGGAAACATCCGAGATACCCAACGAGGATCTTGATTGGATCGGGATCAGCGCCACCCGGCTGAATGCCGAGCTGGTCAGGTCGATTTTCGGGGATGAGGCCCACGAAAAAGTGATCCATGACCCTGATGAGGAGATCGATGGATCGAAGCGGGTTGTTATCGGCGCCGGGTTTGAACCGGGAAGCTCCACGGATCTGCGCGCGGTACAGTTAGCCAGGCGGTTTGGCGCCGCCAGGGTCATCAATATGTCCAACATCGATTATGTATACAGCGCTGATCCGAAAAAGGATCCAAATGCCGAGAAACTCACAGAAATATCATGGGCCGAGTTCAGAAAACTGGTTGGAGATGAATGGGATCCCGGGCTGAACATGCCGTTTGACCCCATCGCATCCAAGGAGGGAGAGCAACTGGGGTTAGAGGTGATCATCATCGGCAATGATGTGGACAATCTTGAGAAACTCCTGAGAGGGGAGCCTTTCCGGGGAACAACCATTTCGTGACCCCGCCACCCTTATCTCCCGGCGGTCCCGACCATCAAACTACCAGGTAAATATAATGGTAAAAATCCCTACAGCCCAGCAATAGGGGGCAAAATAGTAGAAATGGCCCTTCTTAACGA
>CAZPQA010000157.1:0-6298 GCA_964588535.1 uncultured Desulfobacteraceae bacterium | reverse complement strand
ATGAACTGAGAAAATTTTTTGATAATGTGAATGTCATCCTGACCGAAGGGTACAAAAAGCAGAACCGGCCGAAAGTGGAGATTTTCAGGTCCGAAATCCATGACGAACCCCTTTGCCGCAATGATGACAATATTGTGGCTGTTATGAGCGATATTTCGGTTGAATTGAAGGCGCGTCGATTCGTTCTGGGTGATGTGGTTGGCCTGGTTGATTTTCTGGTAGAAAAATTTAGTCTGACCCGTGGAATTCAGCAAGCCGCCTCCGCCAAAGTAGCCAATGCTACGACGGCCGGGGCCGACTCCGCCAAAGTAGCGAACGCTACGACGGCTGGATCCGCAATTCACAATCCGCATTTATAAAGTTTCTTCTTGAAACCTTGCCGCAAGCACTATAAAAGTAGAGCATGTTGAACTCCGGGGCAGCCTTAAGTGCATCGCCCCTAATTATTGAATCATGAGGAAAGCCAATGACGAGTATTCCCATAGCCGGTCTCATCCCCGCAGGCTTCAGTTTTGACAGCGTTTTAAACGGCGATATTGTTCAGATGATTCTGCACGCGGGGGCCATGGTCAAATTTGTTATGTTGATCCTTTTTCTGTTTTCAGTCGGCACATGGGCCATCATTTTTCTGAAATTCAGGTTGCTCCGAAAAGCCAGAGATGAAACCGAAGACTTTCTGGAACTTTTCTATGAGTCGAGGGACATCAAGAAAATTTACCGGTCGAGCCAGTCTTTGAAATACAGCCCGGTGGCGCGTCTTTTTCGTGCCGGCTATGCCGAATTCACCCGATTCAGAAAAATGCAGAGCAACGATCCCGATTTTGTATCGCAGAATGGGGTTGCCGGCCAATCGGACTATCCGTTGCGGAGCCAGCAAACCCTGATGGACAACCTGGAAAGGGCGCTCCGGAAAGCGGAGATTGATCAGAATAAGCGGTTGGAAAAAGCTTTGGGTTTTCTGGCCACCACCGGAAACACAGCCCCCTTCATCGGCCTCTTCGGAACAGTCTGGGGCATCATGGAATCCTTTCACAGCATCGGCCTCAAAGGATCTGCGAATCTGGCCGTGGTGGCCCCCGGTATCTCGGAAGCCCTTATCGCCACCGCCGCCGGCCTTGCGGCAGCCATACCCGCCGTGGTGGCCTTTAACTATTTCACCCAGCGCATCACAAGTCTGCGCGCGGAAATGGATATTTTCGCCACCGATTTTTTGAGCATGGTGGTCAGGCAGTTTTTCAAGAAACCATCCGTCAGGAGGGACGCTTAGTCATATGGCATTTAATTCCGGTGGTAATAACAGACAATTGATGTCGGAAATCAATGTCACGCCCTTTGTGGATGTGATGCTGGTTCTGTTGATCATTTTCATGGTCGCGGCCCCCATGATGACACAGGGCGTAGATGTTAATCTTCCGAAAACCGAATCCAAGAACATTAAGACGTCTGATGAACCCCTCATGCTGACGGTCAACCGCGAAAAGCAGATTTTTCTGGAAAACCATCAAATTCCCCTGGAATCCCTGGAAATAAAAATCAAGAAGATTTTTGAGAACAGACGGAATAAGGAGGTGCTGCTGCGTGCGGACAAGGATATTCCCTACGGGTTTGTCATTAATGTCATTGCCAGCGTAAAAAAGGCGGGAATTGAAAAGCTGGGAATGGTTACCGAACCTGTGGACTGATTTTGATGGAAGGGTTACAGGTAAAGACCATGTCGGATCGATCAAGGGAACTCAGGTGGGGCCAGTTCATTTTTTTATCCCTGCTTCTTCATTTATGCGTCTTATCCCTGCTCCTGTTCGTTCCCGATTCCGCATCCACCCGAAAGATAAGCGGCCCCACGGTTTATGAAGTGAACCTGGTCAGTCTACCCGCCGCCAAGCCGAAAACACCGGCAAAAGCCGTTCAATCTAAAGCGGCCAGCAAAACGGTACCCAGTTCAAAAAAAGCGGTCCCAGCCAAAAGGATCATCACGCCGCCAAAAAAAGAAAAGCCCGTCGTCATTGGAAAAAGGACGGTTGAAAGAAAGAAAAGTGTCCCCAAGAAGCCACCGAAAACCAAGAAACCCAGAGTATCCCCGTCGAAACTCATAGACCAGGCTGTGGCTAAGATCAAAAGGAATGTCAAAACCAAGAAGAAAGATCGACACCTGGACCGGGCCATTTCCGACATCCAGAATCGTGTCGAAAAGTCAGAAACAGCCGGTTCGGGAGGCACGCCCGTGGAAGGGATTGCCATCCGCATTTACCAGATGGAAGTGGAAGAGCGAATTAAGAGCAATTGGCAGTATCCGGTTGCCCTGACCAGTCCCTCAAAACGGAAAGACCTTGTGGCCATAGTGGTCGTTAAGGTCAGGCACGACGGGACCATATTGAAATCCTGGTTTATTGACCGTTCACGCAATGCCATCTTTGACGCCTCAGCCATAAAGGCGGTGGAACGATCAAATCCGCTCCCGCCCTTTCCGGAAGGGTATAATAAGCGCCAGGATGAGATGGAAATCAGGTTTAACCTCAGTGAACTTGAATAAAGTTGAACGGCTACGCAATATTATCGTTGTTGGAGGTTGTCAAATGAGACGGAGACGGTTCCTTTTTGGCTGGTTATTCGCCTGCGCCCTGCTCTTTTTTTATCTGGAAGGCGTCACGTTCGCGCGTATCTATATTGATGTTAATTCCCCTTCCGTACCAAAATTCAATATCGCCATCCCGGATTTCAAAAACCTGGGCGACGACAACAAACGCCCGGCATTGTCCACCGAGCTTTCCGGTGTCGTGAGCAACGATCTCGATTTGAGCGGTTATTTCAATCCCCTGGACAAGGCTGCGTTTCTGGAGGGAAAAGACGGCCCCCTCAAGGGAAAGGATATTAATTTTAAAGACTGGTCCGTCATCGGCGCCGAGCTCCTTTTGAGAGGTGGCTACGTCTGTGTCGGTGATCGCCTGGAAGTTGAAATCAGGCTTTTTGATGTTTTCCGGGGGCGCCAGATCCTGGGCAAGAGGGCATTGGGGAAACTTGACGAGTACCGCCATCTGATGCATCGGCTCTCAAATGAAATTATCTTACGGTTGACCGGGCATGAAGGCATTTTTCTGACCCGCCTGGCCTTTGTTGGAACCGCCACAGGACAAAGGGAAATCTATGCCTGCGATTACGACGGACACAATGTCAGACCGTTGACCCGGGACAAGAGCATCGCCCTTCTGCCCAGATGGTCCCCCGACGGGAAAAAGATTGTCTATAACTCCTACAGAAAGAAAAATAGTGGCCCCATGCTTTACCTCCGGAACCTGGTTACCGGTGCTTTCAAACGTTTGTCAGGCCGGTCGGGATTGAATATCGGCGCATGCTGGGCCCCTGACGGCAAAGAGCTGGCATTGACCATGAGCCACGGCGGGAATCCTGACATCTTCACCATCAATCTTGAGGGGAAAATACTGAAGCAGCTTGTAAAACACTGGGGAATTGACGTGTCGCCGGCTTTTTCACCGGACGGCAGCAGACTTGCCTTCGTTTCCAACCGATCCGGCTCTCCGCAGATATATCTTCTGGAAATTTCCAGCGGAAGGGTGGATCGACTTACCTATGAGGGCAAATACAATACGTCCCCTGCCTGGTCTTCGTTGAACCGGATCGTCTTTGTGGGGAAAACCAGCGGAAACTTTGATATCTTTACCATGGAGCCCGACAGCGGCCGGACCAAAAGACTCACCACCGGCGCAGGCAATAATGAAGATCCCTGCTGGTCACCGGACGGGAGGTATATCGCGTTCAGCTCCAACAGGACCGGGCAATACCACATCTACGTCATGAACGCCAACGGCCGGACCCAGAGGCGCGTGACCTTTCAAAAAGGGAAACAGACCTCTCCATCCTGGGGACCGGAATGATGGTTCCGCCAGAGGACCGACAAAACTCTATTTCTCTTTCCCTACCCCATATCAAGGGAATTCCTCAAAATGGCTTCCAATGCCAACCACCGCATCGTTTGAATCATACGCAAGAACGGTGAATTCATAAGTGCCATATCCCTGTGGGGATTTGGAAGGGCAAGGTCCTTGGTAGTTAGCTAAAGTCCCATATGCGATTTTTCCCGTACCTCGATTATGAACGGTCCCTCCACCATGATTGTGATTATTGTTTTGTATATCAATTACATTTACCCTGAAATATTTCGTATCCTCCGGGATATCCGAAACGCTTATTTCCGGATTTCTTGCATCAAAACATAATCCATAATCGCTGGGCCATGTAAAGGATACTGTCATTTTTTTCGCATTTGAATAGTCAGAGTAATCGTTAGTGCTATCATCGGCGCATCCTGAAAATATCAGAATAATCAGCAGGCAGAAATAAATAAGCCTAATCATATCACTTCTCCATCTGCAATTTATGTTACCAATCTTGAGCCCAGTGTCATTAATTTTCTGAGTTTCATAACCTTTTTTATGTCGGAGTTACAATTTACTGTTAGGATCTGAGATCCCGGTTCCTTCGTAATCCACGTTCGGCGGCCCAGGCTCATCGCTTTGGGGAACCCAATTATAACGAACTCCACAGCCCGCTAAAGATAGAAAAATCATAATTACCACACAAATACAAAGTTTAAACATATCCACCTCCGTTATCAAGCAGTTTCCCTGTTCCGGAAAAAGCAGTCAACTGCTGTATTTGTTTATAAATCATGAATACCAGGGTCTCTATTTTAAACACCCGAATCTTCAGATCAGCTATGCTGCTCTCCATAGGATGAGGACTACCAGATGTATCTTTCTGTAGACCGGAAATCACTTGACGCAACTATGATGATAGGCATTGCCGCATCGAGCTGAGGGTTAAAAACCTGCCTATTTTTGCAATTCTTTCTTAACAGCAACCCCTATCTTTTCCAGTGTGTAAGGCTTTTTTATGTATTTGCCTGCTCCCAATTCTTGAGCCATCTCCACCTCTTTTGTCTTGGCATACCCACTTGCGATGACCGCCTTCTGGCCGGGACGAATCTTTATGATCTGCTGGTAAGTCTCACGCCCGTTGATCCCTTTGGGCATGACCATGTCAAGGACAATCAGGTCTACGGCGTTCTCCTTCATGTATTCGATGGCCTCTTCACCACTTGAAACCGCTACAGCCATGTAGCCCAGCTTGGTCAGTATCTCACATGCGATCACCCTTTGCCGCTCTTCATCATCAACCACCAGGATCTTCGCTCCGTGTCCGAGATAATTTTCCAAAAGACCCTGTTCCCTCTCGTCGGCCACCTGCTCCCTGGTCGTCGGGAAATAGAGTTCGAAGACCGTTCCTTTCTCACTGCTTTTGACGTTTATGTATCCGTCATGATCTTGCATACTGTTCCACACAACCGCCAGACCCAAACCTGTACCACTTCTTCCCATCACTTTCTTGGTGTAAAAGGGTTCAAAGATCCTATCGAGTTCTTGAGGAGATATCCCGGAACCATCATCTGAAACACTCAGCACGACATATTCATCTCTGCGCACATCTTCATATCCCTTAAGGGGTTCATCCAGATACCGGTTAACGGTTGATACAGTGACCGTTCCCCTGCCCTCAATGGCCTCTGATGCGTTTACAATCAGATTCATCAGGACCTTCTTAACGTGAGAAGCTGAACAAGTGATATTCAACAATTCGGAGTCAAGCTCAGTTTTGAAAGCACTCAAAGGATGGGTTTTTTCGAGCTTTTGATGTTCGGCAGAATCCAGATATTCTTTGACCACGGTATTGAGGTTCAGGACTTCTTTACCGGTTGCCACCCCCCTGGCTATGGTCAGCAGGTCTTCCACAACATCGGCGGCTCGCATCCCTGATTCCTGTATTGTCTTTATGGGCTTTTTGAGCGGGCTGTCTTCGGGGAGATCCATCAGGAGCAGTTCAGGATAGCTTACGATCCCTGATAGGATGTTATTCAGGTCATGGGCAATACCTCCTGCCATAAGCCCCATGGCTTCCATTTTCTGGGCACGGTGGAGTTTGTCTTGAAGTTGTTCTCTTTCTTCCTCTGCCTGGATACGGTCGGTGATATCCAGCATAGTTCCTGTGGCGGCAGTCTTGCCTTTTAAAAGCATAGAAGCGCCGAAAATTTCAACATGGATTGTCTCCCCATTTTTCTTGATTCCTCTGAAAGAATATCGAACAGTTTTGGTTTCTCCGGTTAACCGTCTATCCACCTGCTTTTTAACCGTCGCCAAATCCTCTGGATGCACAAGTTGTGTAAAATGCATTTTGTTCAGGCATTCATCAACACTGTAGCCGAACATTTCAGCGAATTTCGGGTTAA
>CAZPQA010000156.1:0-6315 GCA_964588535.1 uncultured Desulfobacteraceae bacterium | reverse complement strand
TAACCCTAAAGGGCTCACTCTCCTCCCCAACATCTATCCCTCGGAAAGGTACCGGATACATCTGCCAAGCTTGCGAAATTTTAGCGGATGTGCCATGCTGACCTAATGCACGTTATGTTGTGAGAACGTTTGGCCTGACTTCACAACCCGGATTACATACTTGGATAAGGCGTACCACATATTTTTGACATTATAATTCAGATAGTCTATGCATCTTCCTGATTGTTGGGCTAATTGCTCAAATGGCCAAATTTCCCCGTAATACAAAATAGCCTTGACTACATGTGTGTCTCCCGAGGGTTCAACACGAGGCAGAAAAAAGGACGGATCAAGACAAACCGCGCCCAAGGGGAAATGAGCAAATCCTGATTCTTGACGATGAGGAAAACTATTTTCTATTGACATGAGGTTCTTTTTAAATTTTATTGGGAGAACATTCCAAGCAATCATACAACCTCTGCTTTTGAGGATTACCAAATGGGAAAAGGCCTCAAAATGTGTATCCCATGTTCCTAATAGGGAATGGTCTGCCCTGTTGGGAACCTAAGACTTCTTCTAAGGCGGCAAGCCGCAGTTCAAAGTTTAAAGTTTAAAGTTTTTCAGCCAATGAACTTCTTGTTTTTTGTGACAGAAAACTAGGAAATAGGTACTAAAGATAGGGAAAGACAGCGTTTTCGGTCAATTGTATTGACCTTCCACTATATCGAATCACAGTTCACTGGCCAACAAACCCATTGAACCCCAGACAGATAGATCGGAGGACGTTTTGATGGCCCCTAAACCAACCTATGAGGATCTACAGAGAAGCGTGACCGAGCTTGAAAAGCAGATCTCAGAACTGCGAAAAACGGAAACAGCCCTTCAAGTGACAGAATTATGGCAAGAAAAGATTTTCAACTCCCTGGAGGAGGCAGTTCTTGTGGTCACGCCGGATCGGAAACTGGTGAATGTGAATGAGGGTACATTCAAAATGTTCGGTTATTCAAAGGATGAACTGGCCAGCCTTTCAACCGCCATCCTCCATGTTGACCAGGACCATTATATGGAATTCGGGAAGATCATTCAGGAGGCTTTTGATCGGGGCCAACCGGCGAATTTTGAATTTGAAGCCAAAAGGAAAAACGGGGAGGTATTCCCGTCGGCGCACACGGTTGCCCTTTTGAAAGACGATCAAGGAGAACCGATCGGAATTGTCAGTGTTGTTCGGGATATCAGTGAACGAAAACAACATGAACGCGAACTGGAAAAGCGTGTTGAAGAACGAACCGCCCAACTGACAAAGACAAACGAACAACTCCAGCACGAGATCACCGAGCGCAAGCGCGCGGAAGAGGCGCTGCGGGAGAGTGAGGAACTCCATAAAGAGGCCCAAAAGGTTGCACACATCGGTCACTGGGAACTAGACCCGGAAATCGGAACCCCGGTATGGTCTGACGAGATATTCCGCATCTTCGGCCTCGACCCGCAGGCAAGCGAGCCGTCATTCACAGACCACGAAACCCATTTGCACCCCGATGACTGGCCTTTGCTGAACAAGGCGGTTACACTGGCAAGCGCGGAAGGAACACCTTTCGATATCACTTTTAGAATCGTTCGGTCGGATGGCGAAATTAGGTGGATGCACGCCATCGGAACCACCACCAGTGACGAAAAAGGCAATGTCGCCAAAGTGTTCGGTACGGCTCAGGACATCACAGACCGCAAGCGGGCGGAGGAGGCACTGCAGGAGAGTGAAGCACTTCTCAGCATGGCGGGTCGCACGGCGCGGTTTGGCGGATGGAGCGCGCACCCGGATGGACATGAGGTCGTGTGGTCGGAACAGGTGGCGTTAACCCACGAAAAGCAGCCGGGATATTCGCCCACAGTGAAGGAAGCCATTCAGTACTATGCCCCCGAATGGAGGGATAAGATCGCCGCGGTCTTCCAAATTTGCGCACGTGAGGGCACACCCTGGGACGAGGAAATGGAAATCATCACCGCGGGTGGTCACCGCCTTTGGGTGCGCGCAACCGGGGAAGCGGTTCGAGACAACATGGGAAAAATCGTCCGGGTTCAGGGATCTTTCCAGGACATCAACGAGGTCAAGCAAGCAGAGGAAACGCTGCGGGATATTGAGAGGAGAAATCAAGCGTTGCTCGACCACTCGCCAGTTTGTCACAAAATCGTGGATCTTGATTTTAATCTGACATACATGAGTACAAATGGGTATAAAATGCTGCAACTTGATGACAATGCTGATGTTTATGGGAACCCGTATCCATTTGAGTTTTTTCCTGCAGCGTTCCGAAATGAAATGACAGAAAATTTAAAGAAAGTAAAAGAGACAGGCGAAACGATCACCATGGAAGCATTAGCCAATGATATTGAAGGAAATGAAGTATGGCTTCATTCGACGCTCTTACCCGTTTTGGATGATGATGGAAGAATTGATTACATGACGGTCGTATCTGCCAATACAACCCAGCGCAAACGCGCCGAGGAAGAAAAAGCTGAATTGGAATCCCAGCTCCACCGCGCCCAGAAAATGGAGGCTATGGGTCTTATGGCAGGAGGCATTGCCCATGACCTGAACAATATTTTATCAGGGATCGTAAGTTATCCCGAACTGCTCTTGATGGACCTGCCTGAAGACAGCCCGCTCAGGAAACCCATAAAGACAATACAGGAGTCCGGGATGCGGGCTGCCGATGTGGTTGAAGACTTGATGACTATTGCCAGAGGGGTGGCGACCAGCATGGAGGTCTTGAACTTTAATACGGTGGTCGACGAATACCTCAACTCAACTGAGCACAAGAACTTGGTCTCAATTCGCCCTTCTGTCACCTTTAAAACCCGGTTTGGCTCTGATTTGTTGAACGTAAAGGGTTCTCCAACCCACATGAAGAAGACCCTAATGAATCTGGTTATAAATGCCTCAGAGGCTATTGAGGGCAGTGGGACGGTCACCATATCCACGATGAACCAGTATCTGGATGAACCTCTGAAAGGTTATGAAGATGTGGTCACGGGTGAATATGTTGTGCTCACTGTCGCAGACGATGGTTCGGGCATATCTCAGCAAGACCTTGGGAGGATCTTCGAACCCTTCTATACCAAGAAGGTAATGGATAGAAGTGGTACAGGTTTAGGCCTGGCAGTTGTGTGGAATAGTGTGCAAGATCATGACGGATACATCAACGTAAAGAGCAGCGAAAACGGGACAGTCTTTGACCTGTACTTTCCCGTGACAAGGGAGGCAGTGACTGAAGCAGAAATGGAGGTTCCTCTGGAAGATTATCTCGGGCATGGAGAAATCATCCTTGTGGTTGATGATGAGGAGAGGCAGAGAGAGATTGCAAGCGGAATATTGAAAAGACTGGGTTTTGAGGCTGAAGCTGTCTCAAGCGGGGAAGAGGCCATTGAGTATGTGAAAACGAATCCCGTCGATCTGATCGTCCTTGACATGGTCATGCCCAAGGGGATCAACGGTCGGAAAACCTATGAGGAGATCATAAAGATCCGTCCCGGCCAGAAAGCAATCATAGCGAGTGGATATGCCAAGACAAAGGAAGTGGACAAAGCCCAAGAGTTAGGGGCAGGAAAGTACATAAAGAAGCCGTACACCCTGCCAAAGGTCGGGCTTGCAGTTAAGGAAGAATTGGAAAAATAGGCGGTTTTGTATTTGACCCAGATTCTGGGCATGGCCATGGGCTATGATCGAAAAGCTCCTGTGGTCAATATGAACGTGGTGAAAACCAAGGATCTGCTTAAACCGTATTCCTAACCGTTCAAACAGCCATAGAGCGGGGTTGACTCTGAGCTGTTGTAGAGTTATAACAATGGAGGCCAATATGATCAAGCAACTCCGCAAGGTCGGCAACAGCAACGCTCTGATTCTTGATAAGCCTATTCTTGAGCTCTTGGGCTTGGAGGAAGGTGGCCAGGTACAGTTGACTATTCAAGACGGGAATCTCATTGTCACGCCGGCTAACCCAAAGTTCGTGGACCCAGGGAATATTCAACAGAAACTCGACTACATCATGAAGAAGCGCCAAAAAGTCCTTCGACGGTTGGCTCAATAATGCGGCCTATCATTTTCTTGTCGGTCGATGTTGTCATTCAAATTCATCAGCGCGCCATAGAGGAATTTGGTGGGGATCCTGGGTTGCGTGATCGCGGTCTGCTTGAATCTGCGGTTGCGATGCCCCAGGCTGTATTCGCCGGTAGTTTTCTCCACACTGATATGGCTGAGAAAGCCGCCGCCCACCACTTCCTACCTGTGTGCGAACCATCCGTCGAGGTGTAGAGGGAGAGTGGTGACCCCAGGAGGTCTTTCGCGTGTGAAAATGTCAAAAGTCAAGGTATTTCCGGCAAAAAAATTGTTAAAGGTAAGGGGGTTTTGCTCGGTCATCCCTGGGCAAACCTTTAACGTATCAATCCCTTTTTCTTCAACAATGGTCTGGGATCGACCAAGTGGCGTTTGAACCAGCCATCGTAGCCTTTCTCGCCCAGCGCCAGGGCCAACATTTCCGAGAGGTGAAGAGTAGGAATTTTTTCTTTTAGGGTACAACGAATCTCGAGATTGAGCTGGCACATTGCGCAAGCCGTTACAATACACTCGGCACCTGCTCTTACAGCGCCTGCTATGATTTTGTTCACCAGGGGGCCCGCGATGTCAGGTCGCGCTGCTGCAAGAAAAGTCCCACAACATTTTGCAGAAAACCTCCACGGCAAAGCCTCCGCCCCCAAGGAGGTGAGGATTTTTTCAATTAGTCCATGATAATTCTTTTCTTTTCGAAACGCCGGTGGATGAGCCAGCATACACCCATAGTAGGGGACGAACTTCACACGGTTCAACTGAGTGAGTTGAATATCTTTTGCTCGCGAGAAATCAATGCCCTCAAGGACTTCGAAGAAATGGATGATTTGCACGTCAGGGTTAATTGAACGGCCACAAGCTTTTTCCGCCTTCAATCTCAATTCGGGATTTTCCCTCAGCTGTTTGTGGACCGCTTTCATACGATGAAGACAACCCGGACACATAATTATGAGAGGTCTTTCAGGTGTGGCCAAAGACAAATTTCTCGCTGCCAGTCTGAAAGCGAGCCCTGGTTCGATACTATGAGCAGAGGAGGAACCGCAGCAATTCCAATCTTCCAGTTCGATCAAGTTAAGCCCGAGCCTTCGGCAAACCTGAATGAGAGAGGCATTGCTTTCCTTGGCCGAGGTAGCCATGGAACACCCCGGGAAATAGGAGAGATCGATTGTGCCGGAAGCAATCATTCATCCGATCCTTTCAGATGGGAACCAAATATCTTGCTCATCTCGTCTGTGGCCTCTATTCTTGATGGTTTCAAGTCCAGCTTACGCTTTGTCAGCATCTTGACCCCAATATCCATGTCTTGAAACCACTGGCCTAGACGAACCTTGTAGCGAAGCATTATTTCAAGCTTATGGGTTCTGCCGTACTTTTCGATCGAATGGAGGACTTCTTCGTGAAAACGAACAATGTTCGGTTCCGCAATATTCGCTCCTTCTTCAAGGGCCATATGTCTGAGAGTGTCGATGATGGCGGGGATGTCTATGGCCATGGGGCACTGAATGGAGCATGTGTTGCAGCTCACACAGATCCAAATGGTTGAGCATTCCAGGGCTTCTTTTCGAAGACCCATTTGGACCAGGCGTAGGACGGCATTCGGAGAATAATCCATGGCTTCGACATAGGGACAACCGCCGGCGCATGTTTGGCAGTGAAAGCAGAATCCGACGTTTTCACCGCTTCGGCTGTTCACCTGTTTGGAAAAGAACCGATCCCGTTCAGTCAGATCGATCAAACCGTTTGCAGGGCGCTGTACTTCACGATTTTGCAACATTCACTCCGGAACCTGTGATGCTTTGGGTTCGCTCAAAAAAGGGTAGAACTTCCGGGCCTTATTTTACGTCTCCATCGCATTATTGCACAATATTTGAGTCACATCCTTGACCTAAGGGCCTCGGCAAAAAATAAATACACAATCTGGTCTTGTCCTTTGGCCCGTCTACTGCGTTGCATCCACCGGCACATATCCACTAATATGCACTGGTGGATGCGCCTTGTATACGGACCAAAATACGGCGCAATCTTGCGCATTTATTTTTTGGAAGTTCCCTAAGTCAAACATCCTGAAAATCACTTCTTTGGAAGCGTAAAGAAAAAAGTGCTCCCTTTATTTTGAATACTTTCCGCCCAAATGTCTCCCCCATGAGCAGAGATGATCCCTTTGCTGATGGCCAGCCCCAGGCCGGTGCCTTCCCTTCTTCCTTTTCCTTCCGAAGATGGCAGGGTATGAAATTTCT
>CAZPQA010000155.1:0-6365 GCA_964588535.1 uncultured Desulfobacteraceae bacterium | reverse complement strand
ACGGTGCGATCGATGGGGTCAAGGCCGGCGGCCCCTACAATACGATCCATCAATTCGCCGATATCAATGGGTTCTCCCTGGGAAATGAAGTAGGCTTTCCCGGAGATGGAAGATCCCGGATGAAGGCGATCCGCCGCCAGAATGTGGGCATCCACGACGTTGTCGATATAAATGCAGTCCACCAGGTGGGGCTGCTTTCCCACCTTGGCCAGGCGGCCCGCTTTTCTTCGTTCAATCAACCGGGGCAGAAAGTTTGGATCCCCCGGTCCCCAGATCAAATGGGGCCGCAGGGCGATGGTGGCCAGGTCAGAGTCGTTGGCGGAAAGCACCCTGCGTTCTGCCATGGCTTTGGTTTTCGGGTACTGGGTCAGATAATTTTTCGGATAAGGCGCCGATTCGTTTACGCCTTCCATATTACCTCCGCCAAAAACCACACTGGGCGAACTCGTATAGACGAGTTTTGAAACGTGATTTTTTCTGCAGCCCTCAATAATATTTTCGGTGCCTGTCACATTGGTTTCGTAATAGGAATGGTATGGGCCCCATATGCCTGGTTTGGCGGCCACGTGGAAAACCGCATCACAACCTTCCACCGCCGTTATAACGGCTTTTTTATCCGCCAGGTCGCCACTCTGGATGTCGATCCCCAAGGCGCGCAGTTCAGGGTAATGCCCCCTGGAAAAGCTACGGACTCGGTCTCCTCGCTCCAGAAGCCGTTTGACGATGGCTTTCCCCAGGAACCCTCCGCCACCGGTTACAAGGATTTTCATGCGTTTTTGCGTGTCCTTTCTTTGGCCAGTTTCCGGGATGCCCAGTCCCCCAGCCTGTCCCGATAGATCTTGGCGTTATGTCGAATGTCAACGGGAAACCCATCGTGAAACAGAATGGTTTTAATCTCTTTCGTATGGGGCTTTTGTGCGCCCAGTTCGAGTAGCTCCCGTCTGATGGCCTCCCTGTCGGGCTTTTTTGAATGTCCTTCCAGCTCAACACAGAGTATGGGGTGAACGACCCCGCCTATCTTGACGCCCGTCAGGGCCGTCCGAAAAACTTTTGGATGGGTATTGAACACCCCTTCGCAGGCGATGGTAAAATGGGTTCCTGAAGGGGTGACCACCCGGTGGAATTTACGACCGAAAAACCACAACCTTCCCTGTTCATCCAGGGACCCTAAATCCCCCATGCGATGCCAGAAATCTTTTTGGTTCTTCTCATAAATTTTGGCCAGCCGGGTTGCCGATTCCTGCTTGTAATAGGAACGGGTGGCCACGGGGCCTTTAACGGCGATTTCCCCCACTTTTCCCACGGGAAGTGTGAGGGAATCATTCCACAACGGGATGGGACTATCGGTAATGGGGACCACGGCGACCCTCATCCCATCCACGGGTTTTCCCACACAAACGCCCTTTCCCGCATCGGTTTCGTATCTTGTATGGTTGAGGATCTCATGGCTTCCCATGGATGATACCGGCATGGCTTCTGTGGCCCCATAACCGGTGTGGACCTGGGCTTCAGGCGACAACATGGTGCAGAAACGTGCCAATACGGCCGGGGGCATGGGGGCCCCTGCTGCGATGACCCGGCGAAGGGTCGGGAGTTTAAGGCCGCGTTTTTGGCCGTACCGCCCCACGCGGTTAATCAGTGCCGGGGAACCGAACATGTTGGTGATGCCGAAATCTTGAATGGCTTCTATGATTTTTCGTGGGTCCACATGGGCGGGCCGGGTGGGGTCCATGTCGGGAATCACAATGGCCATGCCCAGGGCCGGGCCGAAAAGGGCAAAGAGGGGGAAGGTGGGCAGGTCGATTTCACCGGGTTCAATGTGATAGGTGTTTCGAATGGATTCCACCTGGGCTGCGAAATTGCCGTGGGTATACACCGCGCCTCTGGGCGGGCCGGTGCTGCCGCTGGTAAAGAGGATGGCTGCCATTTCATCCTTTTGAGTTCGTGCCATATGGCGTGGGGGGACGGATCTTCCCAGTATTCTGATCCGGTCAAGGGTGGTTCCCTTCCAGAGCAGCCGTTTTCCCACGGTAATCCGCGTTCGAATGGTTTTTCGCCCCCACCCCAGCACCGCGCGGGCCATGTGGGCTTGAGGGATGCCGATGAAGGCCTCGGGTTCCGCCTGTTCGAGGCAGTTTTTGAGGTTCCTGATGCCGATCCCCGGATCGACGAGCACCGGAATGGCGCCCACTTTAAAAACAGCAAATGTTAAAGCAAAGAATTCAAGGCTGGGTTTGACCATGAGCGCCGTGCGGACGCCGCGTTTAACGCCTACCTGGTCCAGGCCCCGCGCGATGAGGTCGCTTTCACGGTCAAGCTGATGAAAAGTGTAATGGGTGTATCGGATGCGGCCATTTTTGTCCCGGCCCGTCGGAAAACTGACTGCCGGTTTGTGGGGCTGTTTTTCAGCCATTTCAGGGAGATAGGCGGCGATGTTTACAAAATCAGACATGGTCATCCAAGAAAAGAGCTGTCCTTACCACCGGACCTCCATCATGGTACAGTTCAGGCCGCTGCCGATGCCCATTAGGGCTACCCGGTCGTTTTTGTGAATGCGATCCGCTTCAATGGCCTTGGAGAGGGTAATGGGAATGGCAGCGGGACCCACATTGCCATATTCGGGAAATGTCTTGAAAACTTTTTTGTCGTCCAGGCCCAGCAGTTCGATCAGTTTGGCGGTGTGGACAGCGCTCACCTGGTGAAGAATGAACTGATCAAGGTCTTCAGGGTGCCACCCCAGCTCATTTTTGGCTTTATTGAATGTGGCGCCGGCCAGTTGAAGTCCGGCAACCAGCAGGGCGCTGGCATCGGTCTGCATGCTGTCCACCTGTCCCCGGCACAGGTCTTTGTGCTGGGTGGCAGCCAGGCTGACGCCGCTAAGCAACCGATGTCCGGTGGGCGCCAGGTCCGAGCGCGCCAGTACCATGGCCGCCCCGCCCGAGCCCAGGGTGAAGGTGGCAAAATTGGCGCGAAAGGTTTCTACGTCGCAGTCTGAAGCCAGAAGTCTTTGAATGGTGGTTTCCACCACAAAACGGCTCCCTTCACCGTCTACCACGATGCCGTAATCCACCTGCCCACGTTCGATCATATTGCCGATGATTTCCATGCCGTTTAAAAATGCAAGGCATGCATTTCCCACGTCAAAGTTCATGCATTCGGAGCTGAGCCCCAGATTCCCGTGCACCAGACAGGCCACGGAGGGTTCGATATAATCCCGGCAGACAGAGGTGTTCAGGAGAATGCCAAGTTGTGACCTGTCAATGCCGGCGTTCAAAATGGCCTTTTCAGCTGCCATGGTGGCTGCTTCGCTGGGTTGCCGGCCCGGTTCCCAGAATCGCCTTGCTAAAATCCCGGTGAGGGACTGGATAATGTCTGTTCGTGCCTGGATTCTCTTTAAGAGGGGTGAGAGTTGTTCTTCAAGCTCAGACGAGGTGACGCGTTGGGGCGCATCCACATGGGCCAGGCCGATGATGGATACATTTTGAAATTCCATTGGGTGAATCCTTTCAAGAAAATGGGTTCTGGGAACCGTCACCCTCGATTACCCAGTGTGCCGGTTTCAAAACGAAAAAAAATAACAACTTATCCGTAAATGTGCAACAAGAAAACGAAAAAAGTTAAGGATTCTTTTTGTGCAGGGTTTTCGGCAGGTTTTTCAACTGATAATTTGTCGTCTTGCGAAAGCAAGCAACAGTTGTTATATGTATTGAAATTATTGTATGCGTTCCATTTGTGAATATGAAAACTGCATCGAAAAGGTAAGACACGGAAAAGGAGATATAAGATGCTGAAAATAGAGGATTTGCAGGTTAAACTGGGGGAGAAAGAGATCTTGAAACATATTGATCTCGAAATCCATCCCGGTGAAACCCACATCCTTTTTGGCCCCAACGGGAGCGGCAAGACGTCCCTGTTGATGACCATTATGGGATACCCCCAGTACGAGGTGGTTTCCGGGAAGATTATGTTCAAAGGGGAGGATATTACCCATGCGCCTATTGATGAGCGGGCAAAAATGGGAATCGGTATGAGTTACCAGCGACCGCCCACCATTAACGGCCTCAAAACCCGGCAGATGGTGGATTTGTGCGCTGGTGAGGAAGCCGATTCAATGGCCCTGGCAAGGCGCGTCGATTTTGAAGACTTCCTGGATCGGGACGTGAACGCGGGTTTTTCCGGCGGTGAAATCAAACGGTCGGAATTGCTGCAGCTGATGGCGCAAGAACCGGACCTGATGCTGTTTGATGAGCCTGAATCGGGGGTTGACATGGAAAACATCTCCCTCGTGGGCAATACCATTGCCGAACTTCTTGAGAAGCATTTTCATCCCTCGAAAGATCGGTCGAAAATGCAGGCCAAGGCCGACAGGCGCAAAATGGGTTTGATCATTACCCATACGGGATTTATCCTGGATTATGTCTCGGCCGATAAAGGACAGGTGCTCTACAACGGGAAGCTCAGTTGTGTGAGCAACCCCAGGGAGATTCTCAATTGCGTGGGCGACACCGGATATGAGGAGTGCGTAAGATGTATATCGACGAACAGTTTGACCAGTTTGAGTTAAAAGCGAAAGCGGCAATTGACAAAAAGGGCGCCATAGGGCCGGATGTGGATCTTAGCGCATTTGATCCAACGCCGTCGCCTCATTCCGAAATGGCGGATGATGATCTTCGCAGTCTGCCAAAGGAAGAACAGGAACGGCTGCTCGGGGCGGGGCTGGATGTAACGGAAAAGGAAAGGGGGGGGACTTTTCTCCAGATGAACACCAATGCTGTCCATTGCCACAGTTCCCAGGAAGGCATTGAAGTCCTTTCCATTCAAAAGGCGTTGGCAGAGCAGGCTTGGGTTCGCGACTATTACTGGAAGCTGGCGGAGGTGAGTGCTGACAAATATACGGCGGCCGCTGAGCTGGGTCTGCACGACGGGTACGTGATCCGGTCCCTTCCCGGAAGCAAATCGGTCTATCCCGTTCAGGCTTGTCTTTATATGCATAAGGACGGCATGCAGCAGAATGTACACAACATCATTGTTGCGGAAGAAGATTCCGAACTTCATATCATAAGCGGGTGTGCTACGTCCCCCCATCTTAAACGGGGTCTCCATGTGGGGATATCGGAGTTTTTTGTGAAGAAAAACGCGAAACTGACCTTCACCATGATTCACAACTGGGCGGAAGACGTGATGGTGCGGCCCCGGTCCGTGGCAAGGGTGGAAGAGGGCGGCCTTTTCATTAACAACTATATTTCCATGAAGCCGGTTCGAAGCATACAGATGTATCCCACAACGCACTTGGTGGGTGAAGACGCGGTGGCGCGTTTTTACAGCATCGTGGTGGGAAGTCCCGGATCCGAATACGATTTGGGGGGTCGGATTTTTCTCAAGGAGAAAGGGACTCGGGCCGAAATCGTTGCCAGGGCCATCAGCAATGGCGGAAAGATGATCGCAAGGGGGCATCTCATCGGAGAAGTTCCCGAAATCAAGGCGCACCTGGAATGTAAGGGGTTGTTGTTAAATGGGGGCTTGATTCATGCCATCCCGGAGTTGGAAGGGCATGTGGACGGGGTGGAAATGAGTCATGAGGCTGCGGTGGGGAAAATTGCCCAGGAGGAGATCTCCTACCTCATGAGCCGGGGGCTCAACGAGGAAGAGGCCACTTCCACCATTGTTCGGGGGTTTTTAAGTGTTGATATTCCGGGGCTTCCGCCTCAACTTCAGGCCGAGATCGACCGTGTCATAGAAGAGAGCGACAAAGACGTTATGTAAGTTTCCCGGTTTTCTTTGAACCTTTTGTTTCCTTATCCCAGGCCCTTTGTCCCTGCAAACAATCTTCTAAATAATTTAATAATGTAATAAAGAAAATTCTTGCATTACCAATATGTCGTATGGTAACCAAGTAATGAACGAACCTTGTTGGAACGCTTGAAAACCCGAGGTGTCAACTATGGCAGAGGAAAAACATGTGAGGCAGGAACAAGGCATTGTTGTGCCCTCCTTGTCGGAACTAAGGGGCAGACAATCGGTGCGTGCAACCTTTAAGCTCAGCGGAAGAGCCATTGAAGCCATCAGCGTGGCGGCCGCCCATATGGGGATTAAGCAGAAGTCCCTTTTTGATCATTTGATCGATGATGTGGAATCATTGGCGGTGGTTGCCCGGGAAATGGAATCCAAGCGATTTTTGAGGCTGAAACGGGTTCAGAAAACCTTTGTTCTGAGCCGGCGGACACTTTGCAGCCTGGAGGAGGTTTCAAAGGATTTTGAAACACCGAGAGATGCGCTCGTGGAATACTCAATTGCCAGGCTTCTGCCGGTTATTGAAGAAGAGCGAAAAAAGCATGAAAAGAGAAAGAAGATTCTGGAAGAAATCG
>CAZPQA010000154.1:0-6393 GCA_964588535.1 uncultured Desulfobacteraceae bacterium | reverse complement strand
TTGGATTTCTGACATTTTTCTTGACAGCCAAGCGGTTGATATGGCAAGTAACAAATTTCACAAAATACATTATTGAGTCAAAAGGAATAATGGATAGACGGTCGGACCATAATTTTTTTCCCTGATGCCCGACCCATAATTTTTCTGGAAACCATTAGCTCAAAATGCAGGAGACGATTGTTATGAGTGAAGAAAAACCGAGAGGCCCTGTGATGATCATTGGAGGGGGTATTGCCGGAATCCAGGCAGCGCTTTCCCTTTCCGGCGCAGGCTATGGTGTACACCTGGTTGAACGCGCGGCATCATTGGGCGGTATGTTACCCAGTCTTCATCGAATTTACCCCCTATGTGTATGCTGCAAGCTGGATCCCCGAATTGCCGCCTGCGACCAGGATCCCAACATTGAGGTCTTACTGAATACCCAACTGCTTGAATTATCCGGGAAGATTGGTGGTTTCAAGGCCACCCTGGAAACGGGGGGAGAAAAAAAGCAGGTGGAAGTGGGTGCCATTATCCTGGCAGCGGGAATTGAAGCATTTGATCCCACAGGACAAGTTACCTACCCCTATGGGTTGAACCCCAATGTGGTAACCAGTGTTGAATACGAACAACTCCAAAAACCACTGGGGCCCAACGGCGGCATTTTGAAAAAGCCCTCTGATGGCAAAAAACCGGAGAAAATTGCCTGGCTTCAGTGTGTGGGCTCAAGGGACATCAACCATTGCGATGCAACCTATTGCTCCAGCGTCTGCTGCATGTATGCCCTTAAAGAAGCGGTGAATACCAAGGAATTCGACGAAGACATTGAAACGACCATTTTTTATATGGATATGCGAACCCACGGCAAAGGGTTCGAAGACTATTTGAACAATGCCGTTAGTAAAGATGTCCGGCTCATTCGCAGTCGCGTCCATACGGTGGATAACGATACGGGCAGCGACAAACTCATGATTGACTATGCCGACGAAAAGGGAGAGGGCCACAGTGAAGTATTTGATATGGTGGTACTCTCAGTGGGTCTCAAACCCAGCAGCCAAACCGAACAAATCGCAGACATGATGGGGCTCAACCTGACCCCTGATCAATTCATCGGATGCGAACCGTTTAAGCCCACTTCTACAAACATCCCCGGCATCTTCGTCTGTGGAGGCGCAATGGGACCCAACGATATCGGTCAGTCCGTTATTCAGGCGGCGGCTTCTGCCGCGGAAGTGGCGGCTGTTATCAACCCCGAGCCCTTTTCATCACCCGAAGAATACCCGGAACCCGTGGCCGATGACGGACAGGCTCCCGCCATTCTGTTTGCCTATCAATTGTGCCCTGATATGGCATCAGGGATTGGTGAACAAATAGACGCTTATGCATCCAAGGCGCCAGGAGTTACAGCCACATTCAACGTGAACGGGGACATACGGATGACCCTCGGCGCTAAAATCAAGGAGGCCGGCGCCAACCGGCTGGTCTTCGCCTCCTGCACACCGGTCATTCACGAAAACCTGCTTCAGGAAGCCTTGAAACTGGCAGGGGTGAACCCCTATCTCTATGAAATGGTAGATCTTCGGAACATGGATGAAGACGCCCCGGCCACTCAGATTCAGGACCGGATTCGCATGGGTGTCGCGCGCGCCGGTTTTCTCACCGCGCCGGCGCTTAAGCAAGTGCCGGTCACCAAGAGTGCTCTGGTGGTGGGCGGTGGTATTTCGGGGCTTGAAAGCGCCCTGGCACTTTCCCGCGAAGGGTATCCCGTCACCGTGGTGGAAAAGGAACAGGCACTGGGCGGCAACGGCCGTCACATCCGAAAAACCTGGCAGGGCTATGATGTTCAGGCGCACTTGAAAGGGCTTGTGGACGCTGCCCTGCAAGATGAAAACATCACTGTGATGACAGAGACCACTGTCAAGACCAACCGGGGATTCGGCGGCAGTTTTGTCGCTACCGTGAATCAAAAGGGATCGGAGAAGGAAGTCTCCTGCGGTGCTGTCATCCTGGCCCCCGGCGGAACAGCCCGCAAACCGGAGGCCTACCTCTATGGCCAGCACAAGAACGTCCTGTTGTGGTCCGAACTGGATCAGAAGCTCATTGAAGACCCCGCCTCCCTGGAAAAAGCCGATACAGCGGTATTTATTCAGTGTGTTGGATCCCGGGGTGACTTGGGTTGTGCCCATTGTAGCAACGTCTGCTGTTCTTTTTCCGTTCGCGCGGCCATCGATATGAAAGCCAGGAACCCGGACATGAACATTTACATCCTGTATCGGGATATGCGAACCTTTGGTGAGCGGGAACTCATCTACCGGGAAGCCCGGGAAAAGGGTGTTGTTTTTATCCGTTACGAGATGGAAAGCAAGCCTGAAGTTCAGGCGGCGGGTGACAAGCTGAATGTGGTGGTGCTTGACCAGGTCCTTCAGAAATCAATTCTGCTGGAAGCCGATCTTGTTTCACTTCAAACGGCAATCCTGGGCACGAACAATGCTGACCTGGCCGATATTTTCGGCGTTGATCTGGATGAAAATGGATTTTTCGCTGAATCCCCCGAAAAGCTGAGGCCTGTGGACGCCACCAGGATGGGTATTTTCATTGCCGGAATGGCGGCCTACCCCAAAGGCGTATCCGAAAGCATCGCACAGGGCAAGGCCGCTTCAGCCCGGGCTCTGGAATTGCTTTGTCAGGATACGGTCCAGGTGGGCGGCATGGTGGCGGATGTCAATGTTGAGAAATGCGCCGTCTGTTGTACCTGCGTCAGGACATGCCCCTTTGATGTTCCGGTAATTGATCCTGAAATCGGGGCAGCCTTCATTGACGCTTCCCTCTGTCAGGGTTGCGGCATGTGTGTTGCCGAGTGTCCCGGGAAAGCTATTTTCATGTCAAGCTGCAGCGATCAAATGCTAACCGAGACGCTTTCGGTGCTTTTAGCAACCTGAGAGATCGTTCATTGGCGACTATTCAAATTATCAGTCGTCAGTAGGAAACAGAACAACTGTCAATCATTCAAGGAGATGGTATATGGATGACTTCAAACCTCAAATTGTCGCCTTTTGCTGTTCGAACTGCGCATCATCCGCTGCAAAGGTGGCCCATGGCATGAAGAAGGCGTTGCCGGAGAATATTAAAATCATTCAGGTCCCCTGCACGGGCCGAATTGAAACCCTGCATCTTCTGAAACCTTTTGAAGAGGGCGCGGACGGTGTTTACGTGGCAGGATGTCAGGCGGACAGCTGCCAATATATCAGCGGCATCACCAAAGCCGCCAAACGGGTTGCGCAAGTCAAGGGTATCCTGGAAGGCCTCAGTATGAAACCGGAAAGGATTGAAGTGTTTCATCTGAGCGCCGGAAAAGGCCAGGAATTTGTGGAAGTGGCGGACCGGATGCTCAACACCGTCAAGGAATTGGGTCCGGTCCTGTCGGCATAGAACTCATAAAAGGCTGCGAGGGATAACAATGATTGTTGCAGAATCAAAACCGATCAAGGAACTGCTTGAAATGGTAAAGGATTTTAAAAAAATCCTTGTGGTTGGATGTAAAGGTTGCGTAACGGTGTGTAATGTGGGGGGCGCCAAAGAAGTGGCAATCCTGGCTTCTACCATCCGAATCTCCAGAAAAAAAGAAGGTCTGGATGTGGTGGTGGGTGAGCACACGCTGGAGAGACAGTGCGACCCGGAGTATATTGATGAACTAAAAGATATCATCGGGGATTACGACGGGGTGATCAGCATCGCATGCGGTGTGGGCCCACAGTTTCTTTCTGAAAGATACCCAGGCGCAAAGGTTTTTCCGGGCGTCAACACTAAATTCATGGGTGGCGCCGTGGAACACGGTGTATGGGAGGAACGTTGTGCCGGTTGCGGTACATGTGCCATACACCTTTTCGGCGGCCTCTGCCCCATTGCCCGATGTTCAAAAAGTCTTCTGAACGGTCCTTGTGGAGGATCTTCCAACGGAAAATGTGAAATCAGCAAGGATGTGGATTGCGTCTGGGATTTAATTGTGACCAAAATGATGGAACAGGATCGCCTGGACGAGCTCACTGTATTCAGACCGCCCAAGAGCTGGACCACAGCACGCGATGGCGGACCGAGGAAAATGATCAGGGAGGAACTGGTAAAATGAGCGAGCACAAAGCAGGAAGCAATCTGGAGAAAGTTTTGAGCGCGGGTCATTTCGCTTTTACCGGTGAATGCGGGCCGCCGCAGGGCGCAAACGTGGAACATTTGATTGAAAAGGCGAACCATCTGAAAGGGTGTGTGGATGCCGTCAATGTCACGGACAATCAGACCGCCGTGGTGCGCATGTCCAGCTGGGCCGCCTCTATTATTCTGCTACAACAGGGCCTCGAACCCAATTTTCAGATGGTTTGCCGGGACAGAAACCGTCTGGCCATTCAAAGCGACATTCTGGGCGTCTATTCCCTGGGCATTCGAAACATGCTCTGTCTTTCCGGGGACCACCAGTCATTTGGAAACCACCCGGAAAGCAAAAATGTTTTTGACATCGATTCCATGCAGCTGATTCACACTGTCAAAACCATGCGGGACGATGGCAAATTCCTGAACGGTTCGGACGTGGATGTAGCGCCTAAGCTTTTCATCGGTGCTGCCAGCAACCCGTTTGCAGAACCCTTTGATTTCCGCGTCTACCGCCTGGCCAAAAAGATTTCCGCCGGGGCTGATTTTATTCAGACCCAGTGCATCTACAACATGGAAAAATTCAGGGAATTCATGAAACGTGCGGTGGATATGGGCCTGCATGAAAAATGCTATATCCTGGCGGGTGTCACCCCCATGAAAAGCGTGGGTATGGCGCTGTATATGTCAAAACAGGTGCCGGGCATGGATGTACCCCAATCCCTGGTCGATCGATTGCGGGGCGCCGGCAAGGGCAAGGCGGCCGAAGAAGGGATCAAGATTGCCCTGGAACAGATCGAAGAATTCAAAGAAATGGAAGGGGTTGCGGGCGTACACCTCATGGCCATTGAGTGGGAACACAAAGTGCCCGAAATCGCCGAAAGGGCGGGAGTTCTACCCAGGCCCGTCGTGTAAATCAACCATTTTTTCATTCAAAATCAAGAAACCCGAAAGAGGCCGCTTCACGGCGCCTTTCGGGTTTTTTCTTGAATTCAATTCATTATCCCCTATAATAGCCGAGCTCTGAAATTACTGCGACGAGAGAACCCACATGATTATCGAAACGAAAAACGGCAAGCGTTTTGATACGGATCGGGACCTGACGGCCCCCGAAAGACATATTCTACAGAAGCTTTTTGCGTGGGAAGCCATGTCTGAAAGCGTTTTTCAGTTTAGAGAAAAAAAGAAAAAAGCCCTGGACGATGGTTGGAACGGTTCAGGTATTGTCACTGCGAGCCCGGCCTTGAAGGCCATTTGCAAGGATATGGAAAAGAAGGTAGCGGCGCGATTACCGAAACCATAGGGCTCGCTCAAACGCTGTCATTTACCAATATTCATTGAGGTCCCATGAATTCCAGAACCCCTGTTCTTCCCGAACCGCCGGCAGAAACGCCTGATATCAAAACCGATCGGCATGACCAGTCAGCATTCACCGCAGTCATCGTCGGTGGTGGAAACGCCTGCTATGAAATCCTGAAACGACACCAGGAAGGACAACTTGACCAGATGAACATGAAAGTCATGGGTGTTTCAAGTACGGACCCCCATGCCGCCGGCTTTATCTATGCCAGGGAACTGAGCATTTTCACCACCGCCGACTACAATGACCTCTATGCCATCAAGGGGCTGAACCTGATCATTGAGCTGACCGGGTCCGAGGAGGTGGTGAAAGACTTGTTTCGGACCAAACCCAGGGACGTAGCGCTGCTTGATCACAAAACCGCCCGAATGCTCTGGATCGCCGAAGCCCATTTGCGGGAGGAGGAAAAAGCGAGGCACCATACCCAGACCATTCTGGATTCTCTGCCCTACCGGCTCATGGTGGTCAATGAGGACATGACCATCAGCATGGTCAACAAAACATTTCTCAAGGAAAACAATCTCACCTACGAAGAAGCACTCAAAAAGAAATGCTACAAAGTACGCTATCAGCGCCAATGGCCCTGCTATGAAATGGGAGAACGCTGTTATCTTAACGAAGTCAAGAAAACAGGCAAAACCGTCAGCACGATCCTTGAACTCAAGGGTGCCAGCGGAGAGACTCGTTTCGACGTGGTCACGGTTTCCCCCATCTTTGACGATCAGGGAAATATCGTCCAGGTTCTTGAAGCGGCCAGGGATATCACCGACAGGATCACCCTGCAACGGGAAGTGCAGAAATCTAAAGTATTCTTCCAGAATATCATTCAAAGTTCGGTGAACGGGATCGTAGTGGTCGACACCAAAGGCCATGTCCTGATTTTTAATGAAGGAATGGAGCGGTTGACCGGATAT
>CAZPQA010000153.1:0-6410 GCA_964588535.1 uncultured Desulfobacteraceae bacterium | reverse complement strand
GCCATAGGGGTAGAACAAACCACAAGGGGTCCCTGCGGCATCGCGCACTGGCATGGGGATGAATTGGCGCTTATCCCCCGTTTCGGGCACATCGGCCCCACCATCCTGGTAAGCCATTCCAAAGATGGCGCAATCATGGCAAAAGGTGCCACAGTGCTGGGATATCGCGTCACCCGGGGATCCTCTTCCCGAGGTGCCGTAGGGGGACTTCTGGCACTCATTAAGGCTGTCAAAGGAGGTCATGCGGTGGTGCTGGCAGTGGACGGACCGCAGGGTCCTCGGGGCGTTTGTAAACCGGGGATTATCCGGGTGGTTCAGAAATCAGGGGTCCCCCTCTTCCCGGTAGGGGTGGCGGGATCAAATAGATTTGTATTTAAGAAATCCTGGAACCAAAGCTATCTTCCCATGCCATTTTCCCGCCAGGTGGTATGGGTTGACAAACCCCTCTATTTCCCGAAAAAAGCCGACACCTCGAAAATACCCGGGTACTGCCGCCAAGTGGAAAGGGCCATTGGGGATGCACAGAAGAAAGCCGAGGCATTGCTATTGAAAGAATGATGGAAACCCCGGGGAAGTGATCAAAAAGGCCACAAACAGCAGCCGCCATCCCTGAACTCATTTTCACATGCCGCCAGCTGACCTCGATATCTCACGGCCCTTTTCTGAACCTTGTTGGCCACCTTCAACAGCCACGCCTTTTTGGCATAGGTTTTGCGATTGTACCCGCCTCGACCTTCATGATAGGCCAGATAAAGATTCCGTGCATTGTTTCTGGATATGCCGCACTTTTTAACGCTCAATGCACAATACCATCCCACAAAATCGATGGCATCTCCGAAATCATCCCGATCAGCCCAGGAATTGTCTGTACTTTCCAGATACTCCTCCCAGGTCCCATCCAATGCCTGAGCATATCCATAGGCCGAGGAAGGCCGGGGTCCAGGAAAAATCCACAAACAGGTGGTGCGGGGTGGCTTGGCATCTCCAATATACTTTGATTCCTGGTGCAGAATGGCCATCATAACCGGGATAGGGATACCCCACCTTTCATAGGAATCCGCCGCATCTTCATACCAGTCATCATGCTCCCTAAAAATCTCGCAGATGTTATCCGGATTCCTGGGTGGGGTGGGGGTTGCGCATCCACAAAAGGCGATGATGGTGAGGAACGCAAAAATCATTCTCAGCCGTTTGCACCACAACAAAAATAGACGTCTGTCTTCCATCCCTACTTCCTTTTACTTACCTCATATTCCACTTCAACCGTGTCTTTGAATCCCGTTTCCACCCGTTTCAAAATTAAAACAGGCAAAAAGGCAGACGGAATAACCAGCTTCGCAGCCATTTTTCCGGAACCTTTGATGTTGTTGAGGGGGATACTGGTGGTATAGAGCGTCCGCATTCCTTCGAGGATTGTCTTGGGACCGCTGAGTTCAACTTTCGAAGGTTCGGTTTTTGCCCGAACAAGAATCAGATCCGAAGGTAGTTTCCCCACCCAATCCGCCTGTGTGGGAAAGGTCTTTTTTGTACGCGTATCCAGATTCACATCCACCACCATGGGTCTCACCTCCTTCAGGGAAAGTCCGGGAGGAATAGAAAGATTATTGTTGGTAATGGCAAACGTGTTGGTTCCTACGACAGCCTTGTCCAGATCCATCTTCACCCGGATCTGTTCGGGACGGATGGATTTCAAAAGCGCCCTTGATCCCTGCAGGAAAAGTCGAACGGAGGTTGCGGATGTATTCAAAAGTTCCATGCCCGGTTTCTGATTGGCATACTCCACAGGAATGTCAAACGTTTTGATGGCATCAAGCCCCCTGCTGATACTGAACCAAACGCCGGAAACGATTAGAAGAGACACCAAGGCGGCGATCCTCAGTTCAATCTTCCTTCTTTTCAAAAACTGGCTCTGGTTTGTCCGAATTCCCAAGTGGTCCCTGAGGGCTTTGACCAATTGTTTTTTTCCATCAATGGCCAACACATCGAAGCCTCGGGTTATGGTAATTGATCCCCGTTCCTCGGATACAACAATAACCATCGCGTCGGTGGTTTCCGACAATCCCGCGGCGGCCCTGTGACGGGTTCCGTAAGTACTGGGTAAATCCTTTCGATGGGAAAGGGGGAGAATAACCCCGACTTCTACAACCCGGTTTCCGTCAATAATGGCCGCCCCGTCATGGACCGGATTGTTGGGCCAGAATATGCTTTCAATCATTTCCGCGGAAACCCTGCCATCCCATGGAATCCCTTGCTGAACAAATTCCTCCAGGTCCTCTTTGCCGGGCAAAACCATAAGGGCCCCAATACGCCTTCTCGCCAGATCAAAGACGCTTTCGGTAATAATTTCCACCGGGGTTTTCATTGGTTTTTGGGGAAGACCCCAGAGAATCGCCCAAATGTTTCGTGCACGGAAAACGGATCTGATTTCGTTCCTGAAAACCACAATGACAATCAGGGCGGCAACGGCGATAATGCCCTCCATCATCCAACTGGTCAAAATGAGTCCCAAGGACACGGCCAATCTTTGCAGAATCCAGAAAAAGGCAATCCCCACAAGCACTCTGAAGGCATCCGTTCCTCGAAAAAGCGCGTAAAGGCGAAACAGAATATAGCTGTTAAACGCGATATCGATGAAGTCCTGCCATCGAATGCTGGATATAAAAATCAGAAGTTTCTCTAACACCTGTCACTCCGTAACGCTGAACCGCAGGGTTCGAAAAATTTTGCCTTTAGAATCCGTTATCTCCACCCGCCAGGGGCCCACATCTATGTTTCGAATGTGTATTTTGCTGAAGCTGGACCACTTAGGCGGTTTTAAGGTCAGCTTTAATTTTTTCTCTAGCTGGCTCCGTTTGAACCAGTTATGGTGGACAACCGTCTTTTCAGGCACCGGGTCAAAAGCTGTGAAGCAGATGACACTTCCAAGTGTCACACTGAAAATGATCGTTTCGTTGACGGGGTCCAGCTCTTTGAGGCCCTCGCACATGAGCGCGTTGACAAGAGTTAGCCGGGGTGGCTTTTCAGGGGGTGGTCCCTCACCCTCTTTATCGCCATCAGCCCCGTGAACGCTCGGGGCAAAACAAAAAAGGACCGCAAAAACCAGGCATAAGGATTTACTTTTGTTCCACATCCTTTTCATGAAAAAATTTTCCTTACAAGATGAAATATGATTTTATTATCATTCTTTCTAATCAATTTATAATATTTAAGCTATAATTTTTGAGACAGTGAGGAGATCTTTTAAGGAAAACATCCACTAAACAAAATGTTAGCATACCAAAACCATCCTGTTTTTTCAATACATGAAATCGAGTAAAGAATGAAAATCTTTCGTAGTTTTACATATGGACTTTGCCTGGGTTCTGTGACACAATTCTGGCGGTATAAAATAAACGGGGAGATAATGCCATGGACCCAAAAACACCCACCCGGGAGGACGCTTTCGCCCTGCTTCGGGAATACAATAAAAGTGAAAGTCTCATCAAACATGCCCTGGCTGTTGAAGGCGTCATGCGCTATTTTGCCAAGAAACGAGGCGAAGATGAAGACAAGTGGGGCATCATCGGTCTTGTACATGATCTGGACTATGAAAAATTTCCGGAAGAACACTGCCGGAAAAGTAAAGAAATCCTAGAATCAAAGAACTGGCCCGAGGAATATGTCAGGGCCGTTATCAGCCATGGGTGGGGTATTTGCTCGGATGTAGAACCCGTTACAGAACTTGAAAAAGTACTCTATGCCATTGACGAACTGACGGGGCTAGTCACCACAACCGCCCTGATCCGGCCTTCAAAGAGCATTCTGGATGTCAAACCCAAATCCGTCAAGAAAAAGTGGAAAGACAAACGGTTCGCAGCAGGTGTTGACCGTTCCATCATAGAAAAAGGCGCTCGCATGCTGGGCGTTGAAATTTCTGATCTCATCAGAGATACCCTTTCGGGTATGACGGAAGTGGCCGATGAAATCGGCTTGAAAGGCACACCCCAGGCAGATGCGGGAAAAGCATGAATCTGGCTCAATTTCCAAGAAGACGCTATACCTCAGGACAAACACCCATTGAAAAACTCCCCCGTTTCTCCAAAGCCATCGGCGGACCTGATATTTATATCAAAAGGGATGACCTCCTGGGGTTGACCGCAGGCGGTAACAAAACCCGCAAGCTGGAATTTCTGGTAGCCGATGCGCTGAAACAGGGCGCTGACACCTTGATCACCAGCGGTGCTGTTCAGTCCAATCACTGTCGTTTGACGCTTTCGGCCGCGGTCAAGGAGGGGATGAAATGTCGTCTGGTTCTAAAAGAGGTTATACCCGGTAGTTATGATCCAAAAGCCGGCGGCAACATCTTTCTGTTTCATCTGCTGGGGACTGAAAAAATTGACGTCGTATCCCATGAAGCCGCACTGAATACGGCAATACAGAAGACTCTGGACGACCTGAGCGAAAAAGGAAGGCAAGGGTATGTTATTCCCATGGGCGGATCCAATCCCATTGGCGCTACCGGCTACGTGGCCTGTGCTCAGGAAATTCAAAACCAGATTTTCAACCAGGGCACCCATATGGATGCCGTCGTATGTGCCAGTGGCAGCTCGGGCACACAGGCAGGCCTTGTCACCGGCATGGTGGGGTGCAACATGGATATCCCGGTCATCGGCATCAATGTGGGCGTTACGGAAAAAGGCCAGGCGGATGCGGTTTATGAATTGGTCAGGGAAACCGCTGAACATTTGGGAATCACCACCGCCGTACCCCGCAGCGCCGTTATCTGTTTTGATGATTATATGGGCCCGGGCTATTCCCTTCCCTCCCCCGAAATGGCCCGGGCAGTCCGACTGCTGGCTGAAACAGAAGGGATACTCCTGGATCCGGTCTACACGGGTAAAACCATGGCGGGCTTGATTGATCTGTCCAGGAAAGGCTATTTCAAAAAAGGCCAGAATGTGCTTTTTGTGCATACCGGGGGCGCAACGGCCCTGCCCGTTTACCAAGACTATCTTCTTGCCCATCAAGCCAACGCCCCTGTTCTTAAAGAAGGGCTTTCCTAGGAGAAATCACCCCATTGCCCCTCGATGCCATCATTATTGCGGAAGCCGGCGATGTGGGTTCCGCCGATATCATCCATGAGCGCCTGCGTCTGGACGGCAAAGTTGCCACCATACAGGTTATAAAAAACTACCTGAAAAACAAAGGGCACGTGGTTCCCCCCGTTGAGGGAAGCAGCATCATGAACTGGGGCGCCGCTTACCGTTTAAACGGCATCTACCTGCTCTCCTACCTGCTGAAAGGCGGCCTTCATGTTAAACTGATCGACCGCTATTTCAAAGACAACGAAACGTTCAAGGAAATGCTCGCGGAGACCCCCCGCGCGGTGGTCATCTCCACCACCTTTATTCGCAACAAACAGACCCTCCACAGACTTGTGGAAGATATCCGTGACCAGGCACCGGATATTTTCATCATCGCGGGGGGACCTTTTGTCAATCTATCCTACCGCATGCTGAAACGATCCAGTGATCCAAGCTATGAAACCCGACTGGCTGAAAATGACTTCCTTTTTTTTCAAAATGAGCAACCCCGGGTCAATTTATACATCACGGGTCTTCAGGGCGAAGATATCCTTCTGGCGGCTTTACAGCGAAACCGCCTCAATCACCCGCTGGACGATCTGCCCAACACGGTCCGCTTTGATGGGGGGAAATATTCTTTTTCAGAACAAAAAGATTACATCTTCGACAATGTGAACACATCCATTTTGTGGAAATCGCTCCCCGAAAAAATTTTCAGACCAGGGGTTATACCGTTGCAGACCAGTAAAGGATGTCCTTTCAGGTGCGCTTTCTGCAACTTCACCAAAGATCGCAGGCTCATGTTCATCAAAAATCTGGACAGACTGGTGGAAGAGCTCAAAGCCGTTTCAGAACGCGGGGTCAAATTTGTCCGTTTCACAGATGACAATTTCAGACATGGCAAGGGCAATCTCAACACCCTTTCCAGGCGTATCATTCTGGATAACATCCCGGTCAAATGGATGACCATGGTTCGAGCAACCGCGCTGGAAGACGTTGATTTTGAACTGCTGAAAGAATCCGGCTGCATTGAAGTGCTCCTTGGCCTGGAATCAGCCGACCCGCAAATACTGGCTAACATGAACAAAAAAGCAAACCCCCGGCTTTACGCCAGGGTGGTGAAACGACTCCTTGCCGCAGGGATTGATGTATCTTGCTATTTTCTCTTTGGTTTCCCCGGAGAAACCACCGAGACGGTTCAAAGAACCCTGGATTTTATCAGGTCCATTGAGTTCCCGGAGCTTCCGGGCACGCTTTCATGGGCACTTTTTCCATTCAGTCTGGCGCCGCTCAGTCCCGTCTATGAACCCGAAATACGCCAGAAGTTTGGGTTGACCGGCTACATGG
>CAZPQA010000152.1:0-6500 GCA_964588535.1 uncultured Desulfobacteraceae bacterium | reverse complement strand
GGGGCAGAATAGATGAACTGGCCAAGACCCGCCGGGCCATGCTCAACATGATGGAGGATATCGAAGACGCCAGGGGTATTGCCGAAGAGGCGACCAAGGCCAAGTCAGATTTCCTGGCCAATATGAGTCACGAGATCCGTACCCCCATGAACGCCATTATCGGTATGAGCCATCTGGCGCTGAAAACCGATCTGACGCCCAAGCAGCAGGACTACATCAGCAAGGTCCAATCTTCAGCCAATGCGCTCTTGGGCATCATCAACGACATCCTTGATTTTTCCAAGATCGAAGCTGGCAAGCTTGATATGGAATCAATGCCCTTCCACCTGGAGGACGTTTTTGACAACCTTGCCAATCTGGTGGGTTTGAAGGCGGAAGAGGAAGGGTTGAAGTTGCTGTTTGACGTTCAAAATGAAGTGCCGACCGGTCTGGTAGGAGATCCATTGCGCCTGGGGCAGATCCTGATAAATCTTGGCAACAACGCGGTCAAATTTACGGAAAAGGGCCGGATCGTGGTGGGGGTTTCTCCTGTGGCTGTTACAGAGGAAAAAGCCGAACTGCAGTTTTCGGTACAGGACACCGGCATCGGGCTTACCGAGGAGCAGCGGGGCAAACTTTTCCAGGCCTTTTCCCAAGCCGACACCTCCACCACTCGGAAATACGGCGGTACCGGTCTGGGGTTGACCATCTCAAAGAAACTTTGCGAGATGATGGATGGAAAAATCTGGGTGGAGAGTGAGCCCGGAGTCGGCAGCACCTTTATCTTTACGGCTGTCTTCGGCCGCCACTCGGAAAAAAGAGAAAAAGTCTCAGCATTCGGCGGCGATGTTCAGGGACTCAAAAATATCCGCGGCGCCCGGATTCTTCTGGCTGAGGATAATGAGATCAACCAGCAGGTAGCCCGGGAGATCCTGGAGCAGGCCGCCCTGGTGGTTGAGATTGCCAATGATGGTAAAGAAGCCCTGGAGATGGCACAGAAGAACCCGTATGACGTCATCCTCATGGACATCCAGATGCCGGTCATGGGTGGTTTTGAAGCGACCAAAGAGATCCGAAATCTTGAGTCCGACACCCGAAATATTCCCATCATCGCCATGACAGCTCATGCCATGGCAGGAGATAGGGAGAAGTCCATTGAAGGCGGCATGAATGATCATGTGGTCAAGCCTATCAATCCGGATGAGCTATTCTCTGCCCTGGTGAAGTGGATCAAACCGGGAGAACGGGAATTTGTTCCGAAGACGGCTGATGAAACTCAAGAGAAAGCGCCTGCCTCTCCTTCAGCCAAAGTAGCGTTGCCTGAAACCATTGAAGGAATTGACTTGAAAGAGGGGCTCATGCGGGTGGGGGGCAATGAGAAGCTTTACCGCAGCCTCCTCATGAAGCTTCGGGATGATTATGCCACGTCCGCCGAAGATATCACGGGACAGTTAGAATCAGGAGAGACCGGGGAAGCAGAGCGTCTGGCCCACACCATCAAGGGTGTTGCCGGAAACGTGGGAGCAGGAGAGCTTCAGGAAGCCGCGGCAGTGCTGGAGCACGCCATCAAGGAAGGGAAGGCAGATTCATACGAAGAGAAGATTTCTGCCTTTGGCAAAGTACTGAAAGATGTTGTAACGGCTCTGGAGGTATTGGGTGGAGGGGAGGAAGAAGCCACTGGCTCGGAGAAAGCGGGTCCCGAAGCCACTTCGGATGAACTGGCTGCCGCATTGGAAGAACTGCTTCCCCATCTTAAAACCCGGAAGCCCAAACCCTGTAAGGAGGCCATGAAAAAGATCAAAGAACTCAAGTGGCCGTCTGAATTCAGCACGGACATCGCTGATCTGGACCGGCTCATCAAGAAATATAAATTCAAGGAGGCCTTGCCCATGCTAGAGGCCCTTCAAAGCAAATTGCAAGGATAGAGGGTGGCGCACTTTTGTTCTGCCGATCACCGCTAATTTCCGCTATTGACAACTGAAACGCTACGCTATACAATTAAAACATGATCAAATCATTTCGGCACAAAGGGCTGCAAGTGTTTTTTGAGACTGGCAGCAAAGCGGGCATACAACCACATCATGCGAAGAAATTGAAACGTCTGCTGATGCGTTTAGACCTTTCCACTGGCCCTATGGATATGAATGTGCCGGGCTGGCGGTTGCACCGGTTATCGACCGGACGTTGGTCCGTTTGGGTAAACGGCAATTGGCGTATGACGTTCGGTTTCGATGGTGAAGACGCTGCCCTGGTTGATTATCAGGATTATCATTAGGAGGGATAAACAATGACCAATATGCACAACCCACCGCATCCGGGCGAAACCTTACGAGAGGACATTTTACCTGCTCTCGGGCTGACAGTAACCGAAGCGGCAAAGCAACTCGGTGTTACTCGTGCAGCCTTGTCCAGGGTGGTTAACGAAAAAGCCGCCATCTCTCCAGAGATGGCCTTGCGTTTAGAGGGCTGGTTGGGTGTAGATAACGGCGGACGCGCTGACCTATGGGTCGGCCAGCAGGCCGCCTATAGCCTCTGGCAAACGCGCAAAGCCGGAATGCCCAAAGTACAACGAGCCGAATTAATGGCGGCATGAAGGTGTGAAAGAATTGGAGTCTACGATTGACTTTTCTTGTAAGCTATGTGCTTCAATTATGTCACGACCGTTGAGAATAGACCTCTGCTCGAACTGGCTGCACAGGTACCGGCATCACTGCGCAGTTTTATTGCCAGGTACCACCCGGAAAACGCTTATGTGATCAATCTCAGTCTCAAGGATACCGCCGGTTCAGATAAAGCAGGTCCCGATGAACTGGCGGCCGCTCTGGAAGAGCTCCTTCCCCATCTGAAAACCCGTAAACCGAAACCCTGCAAGGAGGCCATGGAAAAAATCAAGACGTACCAATGGCCCCCAGTATGCAGTATGGAAATGGTCGATCTGGACCGGCTCATCAAAAAATACAAGTTCAAGGAGGCCCTGCCCGTGGCAGAGGCCCTTCAGGCCAGATTGAAAGATTGAGCCTTTTCCCGCTGGTCATCCGATGATAAGGAAGGCTGGCTTGTAAAGGGTGGAAGACAATTCTCCCGACTTACCGGGAGATTTAGCTTGACATCTCCCGGTTATTCGTGATATTTTCATCTACAACGACTTATGTGCAGGGGGGAGATGAAAGATGCTCAGCAAAGAGGATATTTTTGAAGTTCTGCTGGACTGGAATTTTTGGGACAAGCCTTTACCGGCAACGATAAGTCGTCCTCTTTATGAAAATGAAATGGCAAAAAAGGCGACCTCCGGTGAAATTCTCATCCTTAAGGGCGTCAGGCGATCCGGAAAATCAACACTCCTTATCAACGAGATAAAGAGGCTCACCGAATCAGCCCTTGGTCTTCGAGACATTCTGTACGTCAATTTTGAAGATCCCCGCTTTAACAACCATCTCACGCTGGAACTCATGGAGAGGATCAAAGATGTCTTTCTGGAATTTGTTGGCCCCGAAAAAAAACCGGTGCTAATGCTGGACGAGGTGCAGAACGTTCCAGCATGGGAAAAATGGGCGCTCAAAGAATACGGACTGAATCAGTCCCGAATCTATGTCACAGGGTCAAGTTCGGCGCTGCTCAGCAAGGAGATCGGCACAGCCCTCACCGGACGTTATCTGGATATCGAGGTTTTTCCCTTAAGCTTCAGTGAATTTCTGCATTTTAACAACCTTACAACCAAAACAACCGCGGACCGTATTCGAAACCGCATCCGCATCAATAAGCTCTTCAGCCGGTTCATGGGACAGGGTGGATTTCCAAAATTACTTGAAATTGAAGACGCGGATGTAAAACGGGATCTTCTTAAGAGCTATTTTGATTCCATTTTGCTTAGAGATATTGTCGCCAGGCATCAACTGTCAAATTATCGAACGCTTGAGGATATGGCTACATTTTTGCTGGCCAATATAGCCTGTATCAGTTCCACTAACAAACTCAAGAACCATTTCGCCATTTCTTTTGACACTGCAAGAGACTATACCGGCTATCTTGAAGATGCCTTCCTTATCTTTCAGCTTCGTCGTTTTGCCTGGTCCGTCAAAAAGCAGATTGCCAATCCCAGGAAGTTTTATTCCATTGACACCGGCTTATCCAACCGGGTTTCTTTTCAGGTCGGGGCCCGAAAAGCACAAAACATCGAAAATATCGTTTTTCTTGAACTGCTTCGCCGAAAACAGGATGTTTTTTATTTTAAAACAAAAAATGACCGTGAAGTGGATTTCGTGATAAAACGAGGGGCACAGGTGGTCGAACTGATTCAGGTCTGCTATTCCATTGAGGATGAACAGACCCGAAAGCGTGAAATAACCGCCCTGAAGGCGGCAAGCCGTGAACTGGAGAGTGATACTACCGTCCTGTGCACCCTCTTGACAATGGATAAAGAAGAAAAAATGGATATGCCTGGCTTCAAGGTTAATGTTCGAAACCTCATTGACTGGCTTCTTTTCCCCTGAGCTACTTGTAAACCGGGATTTCAATCAAGTCTGGTCTGAAAAAGGTCGGGGGGAATAAGAAGCTTTATGGAAAGCTTCTGCGTCAATTCCTGGAGAATAACAAAGATATGATTGACAAGTTATTTTCGGTTACAGTGTTGCAAAGTGGCATCACATAGCTTTTTACGAGCTTATAATTTTGTGTTGACAAAAGGCAGACATTAGCCTATATTTTGAGAATGAAATATTTGAATTGGAGTTCCGAAAAAAATGAACTATTGAAGACCAAACGAGGGATTTCCTTCGAGGAAATTGCTTATTTGATCGAATCAGGCCAGATACTCGGAATTGAGGAAAACCCAGGACGATCGAATCAGAAAATATATATTTTGGAAATTGAGAGTTATGCGGTTGTTGTACCATTTACGGAAAAAGATGATGAAATTTTTCTTAAAACGGCCTTTCCAAGTCGGAAATATACAAAGCGCTATGGTTTAAAGGGGGAATAATGAAGAAAATTAACAAAAAGGCATTTGATCCGCTTGATAAAGAAGAAAGAGACTTGATGGAATCAATCGAGCATGATGAGTGGCGGCCTGTCAAGAATATCAAACAGGAAAAAGAAAAAGCCATGGCCGCAGCCCGAAACACTCTGAAAAAAGATAAACGCATCAATCTCCGTCTGACTCAAAAGGATTATCATCAAATCCAGATAAAGGCCATTGAGGAAGGCATACCATATCAAACACTTATTTCAAGTGTTATTCATAAATATTTGAATGGTGCCTTAGCTCCAAGGTCATAAAAGGGAACAGAACCTGTCATTGAAGGGGAAAATCAAGATAGCCGATGATTTTGACGAACTGCCTTCGAATATTGCTGATGCCTTTGGTATGGTGGACAAATGAATCTCTTGCTTGTTGATGTCACCGTCGAACATGCGCATGCTGTGAAAGACCTCCCTGCACATCACAGAGACCCGTTTGACAGGATGCTCGTCGCCCAGGCAAAAGTAGAGGGCTTTACCCTTTTGACCCACGATGCCCGTTTGAAGAAATACAAAATCTCTCTCATGGAAGCATGAACCACCCAACAGGGCAAAAGATTGGTTAAAGACCTATCCGGATTCCGTTCGATACACGTGGCAGGAAGATACAGAGCCATCTACAAAATTGATAAACAGACCGTAATCGTTTATGTTCTTGCAGCAGGAATGAGAAAAGAGGGCGACAAAAAAGACATCTATAAGATTGCTAAAAAACTGTTAAATGCAGGCCTTTTGGATTTAGATCCGGATAAAACCTGATACCTGCAGCCATCTCAAAATACCCTCTCCGCTCTTTATCCATCATTTGCCACCTGTTATTGTTCCTTGACAAACATGGCTATTCCAACAGCCTCTTGACATTACAAACGTGATGACTTAGACTGGTCGAAGACCAGTCCGAAAAGGAGGCATGATATGGAAAACGTCGGTGCATATGAAGCCAAGACGCATCTACCCAAACTGCTTGAACGCGTAATGAAAGGAGAGCGTATAACCATAACAAAACATGGGGTTCCCGTGGCTGTCTTACAATCCCCGGATCTCAGCAAGTCGGTTGACACCCGGTCGGTCATTAACAAACTCCGCAGTTTCCGAGATAGACACACCTTGGGAGACCTTTCAATCCGGGATATGATTGAAGAAGGAAGAAGATAAGTGGGTAATCTCTTTGTGGTTGATAATTCCATTGTTATGTCGTGGTGCTTTCAGGATGAGGCAAATCAGTACGCTGACGCTGTTTTGGACAGCCTTTCAGAGACCACTGCTCTTGTCCCTTCAATCTGGCCTCTGGAGGTTATAAACGTGTTGCTGGTGGCGGAGCGCAGGATGCGCATCAGCGAAGCGGACAGTGTGCGGTTTACAACGCTGTTATCCCAACTTCCCATAGTTGTTGAGTATGAAAGGCTGGAACAGATTATGAAAGATATACTGGCCCTGGCGCGGGTCAAAAAACTTTCGAGCTACGACGCTTCATATCTGGACCTCGCCATGAGGAAAGGCCTGCC
>CAZPQA010000151.1:0-6535 GCA_964588535.1 uncultured Desulfobacteraceae bacterium | reverse complement strand
GGATTAAAATTTTGATCTGACGCAGAGATTGGCGAAAAAGACAGTTTTCGTTCGGCACTACATGAGGTCCATCACACATGAACATAGAAACACGCATCAACAACCGGTTACCTTTGGCAAGAGAGGGATTCCCGTTTATATTCATTGGAATCGGGGTTACCGTCATTTTTGCATTCTTGGGTTGGACAACGCTCACCATTATTACAAGCGTCATCACGATTTTTGTTATCTACTTTTTCAGAGACCCGGAACGACACCATTTGGAGGAAAAAAATGCGGTACTGACGCCCGCAGACGGGCGTATCCTGGAAGTCAAACATGTGGATGAAAAAGAGAGCCCTTTGGGCCAACCATCCATCAAAGTCTCTATTTTCATGAACGTCTTCAATGTTCACGTCAACCGAATACCGATTAAGGGGACCATCAAGAAAATTTCCTACCATCCGGGAAAATTTCTGTCAGCGGACCTGGATAAAGCATCCGAACAGAATGAGAACAACCGAGTTACACTGGAAACAGCTGACGGCAGGGAAATTCTGGTCATCCAGATCGCCGGTTTGGTCGCAAGACGCATCGCCTGCTGGATTAATAGAGGGGACACCGTTAAAACCGGTCAAAGATTCGGTCTTATCCGCTTTGGTTCCAGGCTCGAAGTTTTTCTCCCTGCGGACAGCAAAATTATTGCTCAGGTTGGGCGAAAGGTTAAAGCCGGGGAGACGGTTATTGGGTATCTAAGCGCCTAACATGAAATGAAAATCACCGGTGGCCAAATTAGAGGGAGGGTTTTAGCGGCACCCAAAAATTTTGAAATCCGTCCCAGCAGCAGCAAGGTCCGGGAGGCGATCTTCAACATCATCGGACAGGATCTCTCCGGTTCAAGGGTACTGGACATGTTCTCCGGAACGGGGGTTCTCGGCATAGAAGCATTGAGCCGAGGCGCTACCCTTGCTGATTTTGTCGATGATGCAAAACAATCACTTGCCCTCATTAAGAAGAACCTTGCGCTGTGTGGATACGAACATTTAGGGAAAATATATAAATGGGACCTCTCAAGAGGGCTTCCGGAGAACCGTCCCTTCCTCGATGCAACGTACGATCTGGTGTTTCTCGATCCGCCCTATGGAAGCCATCTGGCACCGGGGTTAATCGAGGCGCTATCTGTTTCAAAACGGCTGGAGCCCGGTGCCCTCATCGTTTTGGAATCCGGCAAAACCGTAGAGACAAGGCATGCCTTGTCTCTACCTTTGATTGAAACCCGAATCTATGGGGATACCAAACTCAGTATTTATAAGAAAAAGGACCCTTCATGAAAAAAACTATCGCTGTTTATCCCGGCTTTTTTGATCCCATAACCAATGGACACCTCAGCATTGTTTCGAGGGGGCTGGAGATATTCGATAAATTGATTATCGCCATTTTGAACAACCCCAAAAAGGTCCCCCTGTTTTCCATCGAAGAGAGAATCGAAATGATTGAAAAAGCGGTCCATCAGAATTCAAAGATAGAAGTGGATACCTTTGATGGGCTTCTGGTGGACTATGCAATCCAAAAGAATTCAAATGTAGTTCTTCGGGGATTACGCGCTCTTTCGGATTTCGAATATGAATTTCAGATGGCTCTCATGAATCGAAAGCTCAATCGAGATGTCCAATCCATTTTTCTCATGACAGATTATAAATGGTTTTATATAAGCTCAACGATTATCAAGGAAGCCGCAAGCTTTGGGGGAGATGTGAGCGGCCTGGTTCCTGAGATCGTCAACGAAAACCTGAAAGAAAAATTCAAAAAGATAAATAATGCTTGACACTCTTTTCGGCATAAGCCATATTCATTGCTCATAAAATTGGCAATCAGCAAGTATTTTGTTTTGAAGTGTTTTATTTTGGCACGGGAATAGAAGAATAAAACGATAAATTTCTGAAGTCTCTTTTACGAGACCGCGTAGGAGGTTTAATGGTGGCCCTCACCAAAGAAAAAATTATTGATAATATTTATCATCAGGTCGGACTCAGCAAAAGCCAATCGCGAGCAGCGGCGGAAGGGCTCCTTGAAATCATCAAGGAAACCCTGGAAAGTGGGGAAGACCTTTTAATCAGCGGTTTTGGAAAGTTTCTGGTGAAAGAAAAAGCGTCAAGGCGCGGCAGAAACCCACAGACCACGGAAGACCTGCAACTGAGGGCGAGAAGGGTTGTGGTATTCAAAACGTCGGGAGTTCTTCGAGATAAAATTAATGCAAGTTAGCGTTTAGCCGCTGTCGGCAGATCTGTTGGAAGGGGATGTTTTCAGCCCTTTTCTGTGCTGAGTTTCCAAGCACCCGTTGTGAATCGGGTAGACGTCAGAGCAGGATCGCAACCCCGCAAGCTGGATACCGGAAAACTGGACACTGTGGTTTAGCCTAAAATCTTCAATATTTGACGCAATTCTGTTTTTGCCTCTTCAATAATTGAACTTGAAAAGGCCGTTTTTTCAGGCTTTTCTCCTTTGAACCGAAGTCTGGCCCCTTCGATGGTCATCTTTTCTTCGTAAAGCAGCCGTTTTATTTCCATCAAAGTTTCCAGGTCTTGTTTCTGATAGGTTCTCTGGTTGGAATCAGCCCTTTGCGGTCTGATCTGGGAAAATTCGCTTTCCCAATATCTCAGAACATAGGGCTCAACCCCTACAATACGACTCGCTTCTCCAATTCGGAAATATTTTCTGTTCTCAGTAATTTGGACCATCTTTTATTAGCCCTCCCTCAATTTACCTCCCGTCTTCTGCCCGATTTTTTCCACAATGGCTTCATACAAACCATTTACATCTTCCCCATCAAGGGTGCCCCGATCTGATCGAAAAGAGATCTTAAAAGAAATGGCCTTTTTCGATTGATCGATTCTTTCTCCCTCGTAGAGATCAAAAACATGTACGGATTCAAGTAGATCGCGCCCTTCTTCCTTGATAATATCCACGATGGCGCCGCACTCAATCCGACGATCCAACACCAGTGAAAGATCTCTATGAACAGCCGGAAACTTACCGAAAGGGACAAACGTCTTTTTTTCAGGTAGCGCCGACAACAGGGCTGCCACATCAAGCTCAAAAAGGCAGACATGGCTCTTCTTCAGCTCATAGGCCTCAATCACCTCAGGAGAGGCAAAACCAACCTGGCCAATGCGTGTATCATCACAATAAATCCCGGATGAAATGCCCACATCATATCCTGGGAGGTTCTTCTCCTGTTTGAACCGGAAACCCTCAAGTCCCAGTTCTTTTAACAGCACCGCCAATGTTCCTTTAACGTCATAAAAATCAACGGGCCTTTCTTCGTTGTACCAGAATTCTTCAGTATACACACCCACCATGATACCGGCCAGGCAGATTTTTTCAAGGGGTTGCAATTCGTTTTCCCTGTCAAAGAAAATCTTGCCCCACTCAAAAAGTTTAAGGTCCCCCATTTCATGAAGGACATTGTACCTGGCCGTCTCCATGAGCCCGGGAATCAGAGAGGTTCGCAAAACAGACTGATCCACTGTGAGCGGGTTCATGATCCTGGTAAAAGCATTCAAGGCTCCCGGTGTTTCCCCCACAAGGGCATTTACAGAATCAGGAGAAACAAAACTATAGGTGATGATTTCAGAAAAACCGAAAGCCTTCATCATTGTTCTGACCTTATCCCGCAGTAACAGGTCAGGCGATTCCGATCCCTCGGATGGCGTGATCCTGGGTGAAATCACGGGAATATTATCGAATCCATGGAGTCTTGCCACCTCTTCCACCAGATCCACTTCCCGTTTGATATCCACCCTGAATGTGGGCGGTATAACGTATAAGCTGTCTTGATTCCCATCCTCCACAACCCTCATCTCAAGGGCATCAAAATAATCTTCCATGGCACTTTTTGAAATGGAAGTTCCCAATATGGCATTGGCTTTTTCCGGTCGGAAAGAAATACGAGGCGCTGTAAAAGGTTTGGAATAGTTGTCCATAACGCCTTTGGCTGTCACGCCACCGGCCAGCAGGTCAATAAAATAAAGTGCCCGGTTGAGAGCGGAGATCACACCCCCGATATCCGCACCTCTTTCGAACCGATAAGAAGCTTCCGTGGACAACCCCAGCCGTTTTGATCCTCGACGAATGGTAATGGGATCAAAAAAGGCACTTTCCACTAGGATATTTTTCGTTTTTTCATGAATCTCAGAGTTTAAACCGCCCATAATACCGGCCAGGGCAACGGGTTTTTCGCCGTCGCAAATGAGCAGTGTTTCCGGGTCCAGGTCCCGCTTCACCCCGTCCAGCGTTGTAAAAACCTCTCCTTTTTCAGCCCTGCGGACCTCGATTCGATTCTCACTCAGTTCATTATAATCAAACGCATGAAGGGGTTGTCCCATTTCAAGCATCACATAGTTGCTCACATCCACCAGGTTGCTGATACTTCGAACGCCGGACTGAAAAAGCCGGTAGCGCATCCAGAATGGTGTTGGCTTAAGGCAAACATCCTGCACAACCGCTGCCGCGTAACGGGGACACCCATCCGGATCACGGACGGAAACGTCCGTCAGCCTGTCCACGGCCGGTCCCGTTGCATCTACCCCTTTTTCAAAACTTTTCAGCTGTTTCCCCGTGTTAGCGGCAATCTCTCTGGCAATACCCAGAACACTGGCGCAATCCGGCCTGTTGGGGGTAATACTCACATCAAAAACCGAGTCGGGGAAGGGTAACAGGGAGGAGAGGGGCGTTCCGGGGGTTGCATTCTCAGGTAGAATCATAATCCCGGTATGATCATCCGTCAGACCCATTTCATCTTCTGCCAGGAGCATACCTTTTGAAATCTCCCCTCGAATACGGCCTTCCTTTATTTTCGTACCGTCCGGAAGTTTTCCCCCCGGCAGAATCAAGGGCGCCAGAACCCCTTCAGCCGCGTTGGGTGCGCCGCAAACCACCTGAACCATATCGGTTCCTGTATCGACGCGGCAGAGGGAGAGGCGATCGGCGTTGGGGTGGGGCATTACCTCCAGAATCCTGGCCGCCAGAATATGGTCCAGGGCTTGACCCACCACCTCAATCCCTTCCACTTCCAGACCCGCCATGGTCAGAACATGACCGAGTTCCTCGGGAGAAAGCGCGATATCGACGTGTTCTTTCAACCAGTTTAAACTTACCTTCATGGATTATACTCTGAAAAACACTGTTAGTGTTCGCTATTAGAATTGATTTAAAAACCGCATATCATTCTTGAAGAAGAGTTGAATGTCATCGATCCCATATTTCAGCATGGCGATTCTCTCAATCCCCATACCAAAGGCAAAACCACTATATACATCAGGATCATAATCAACAAAACCGTATACTTCAGGGTCCACCATACCGGAACCCAGTATTTCCAGCCATCCTGTGTGGGAACATGTTCGGCATCCTTTTCCCCCGCAGATAACACACCGGATATCCACCTCGGCACTGGGTTCGGTAAAAGGAAAAAAACTGGGTCTGAAGCGCAGCTGGGTATCGCTGCCAAACATCTGATGAATGAAACGCGTCAGTGTTCCCTTTAATTCACCAAAAGAAACATCCCGGTCCACCAGAAGCCCCTCGACCTGATGGAACATGGGGGTGTGGGAAACATCGGAATCACGTCGATATACTTTTCCCGGCGCAATGACGCTGACAGGCGGCTTTTGGGTTTCCATGACACGCACTTGAATGGGAGAGGTGTGGGTTCTCAAAACCACATTTTCGGAGATATAGAATGTATCCTGCATGTCCCTGGCCGGATGGTCTTTGGGTAGGTTCAGCGCCTCGAAATTGTAATAATCCAACTCCACATTGGGACCTTTGACCACCCGAAACCCCATCCGTGAAAAAATGAGGCACACCTCTTTAATCACCGAGGTGATGGGATGCAGGTGACCGTAAAGGGGTTCTCTACCCGGCAGGGTCACATCCACGGAACCCGCGTCCCCGCTCCCGCCGGCTTCGAGGGATAATTTGACATCTTGAAAATGGCGGGTGAGGTTTACCTTGATTTGATTAGCCAGTTTACCCGCTTCCGGACGTTCCGCGGGGCTAAGGGTTCCCAGATTTTTCATCAGGGATGTCAGCGCGCCTTTCTTGCTCAGGTACCTGATCCGAAACGGCTCAAGGCCGGACGGATCATCAATGGCGTCAATTTCATCAATGGCACGTTTTTCCAGTTCCAGAAGCTGGTCTTTCATGGTGTTATCTTATCCACCAGGGGTACCGTTACAAAGCCATTGCCGCCACCCGGGCAAACCCCGCCGGATCATTAACCGCCATATCTGCGAGCACCTTACGATCCAGAACAACACCCGCCTTGCTGAGCGCCCCCATCAATCGGCTATAGGAAAGCCCGTGGGCACGGGCCGCCGCATTGATCCTGATAATCCACAGCTTTCGAAAATCACGTTTTCGAACCCTGCGGTCGCGGTATTCATACATCCCAGCCCGCATCACGGCATTTTCAGCGGTCCTGTACTGTTTGCTGTGTCCCCCCCGGTATCCTTTTGCTGCCTTTAATACTTTTTTCCGTCTTCTTCTGGCTTTA
>CAZPQA010000150.1:0-6563 GCA_964588535.1 uncultured Desulfobacteraceae bacterium | reverse complement strand
TCAAAGGGAGTCAACAACAACCCAACTAATCAACTATTAGCCCAGTTCACCATGGCATTTTCGAAATGCTGGCAAAAATATGGAATATCTAATTAGAGCAGACGGCGGAGACCGCGTTTTCTTACGTTTGGCGTTAGGGCTTTTGTGCTCTGTGGGAATTCAGGCTAGCTGACGACTATTGGGCAATCAATTCACAATTCAAGATGTGACCCCCCCCCACAGCCGGTGGTTGCTTCATTCAAGACCAACAACAAACATGTTGGGCTTGCTTTTCTCTTGACCCACAAGTTGGTTTTCTCTATGCCCATCCCTGAAAAAAGCAATGTCTTATCACCCAGCCAGTCCGAGTTGGGGCACCGCAGTTGGCCTCCCATTCGTCCAGCAGCATTGCCCCCTACGCCTCCAACTTGCTCTCGCGCACCAGCGGGTGGTGCCAGCAGCGGAAGCTGCCACCGTAGAAGTAGATGTCGTCAAACGGCGTTTCGATCACCGTTTGGCCGGCGGCGCGGAGCGCCTTGGCCAGGTCGTCAAGGCCGCTGGCGATCATGATCGTCTTCCGATCGATGACCAGGCCGTTGGTCGCCATCTTGGTGTGGGCGTCTTCAAGCGACACGTCGATCAGCTTCCAGCCGCTGAGGAACTTCGGGAGCCCGTGCTTGAAGCCCTCGCGACAGACGATCGCCAAGCCCGGCCGCGGGGTCGCCAGACAGCAGTCCAGATGCAGCATCTTCTTCGACAACGGCACTTTCTGCACGCGGTAGGGGTCGCCGAGATACTGCTGCAGCCACTGAATGCCGGCAAGATTGGTCGCGTTGCCGGAGTGCCCGACGTAGATGTCGCGCCCGAGAAGGAAGACGTCGCCGCCTTCGATGAACGGTCCGGGGCCGTACACACCTTCGGCGTCCGCCTTGGCCGGGAAAGCCGGCGGCATGGCGACGACCTGCGCGTTGGAATGCTTGAGGCGTTCGGCGATCACCGGGCGAATGCCGAACCGCTCGCGCCGGCGCATCGGCCACATGAGCGAGGTCTCGATGAAGTGGCGCCCGATCACGAGCATCGGATCGCGCGGGTACATCTGGGCGATGCTGGGCGGGAAGATATTCTCCTGGTAGCTCAGGACTACCTTGTCGTTGACGGCGTTCGGCCGATAGACCTTGACGCCGCGCTTCTTGAGGATGTCCGCCGCCGCGTTCATCTGCGCCGTCTGTTTCTTGAACAGTTCCGGCTCGGCCTCGGCGAGCACCTTGCCGCGGTTCTTCTCGAAGAAGGCGACACCCTTCGCCGGCATGAAGTTGTAGAAGACCTTGGGGACCGTGGCCGGGAAGACGAGATGCGGAATGCCGCAAACCACTTCCTTGAGCGTCCCCCACTCGTGATTGACCTCGATGCGGTTCGCCGGCCTAGCGGCGGCGGTCGTCTTGGCCGCCCCGTCGCCCGCCATCGCGCTTGTTGCGGTCCCGGCCGTCGCGACCGCCGCGGCCATCACGCCAACCGTCTGAAGCGCTTCGCGCCGCGTCATGCCCGTGTTCGTGAGTTCGATTCCACATGCCGTTCCCATAATCCATATCCTTGTTGTCGAAGTGATTAAATTGACAGCTCGTCAACGGCGGCGCACCCTTGTCGTTTATCACTCTTAACCCGCTCCGCAGGTCATGACAAGGAACTGATAAGAATTTTGATTTCCTCCGTTGAGGATAGTATAGCGTTTGAGGGGGTGAAAGTCTACTCCAGACGCCCAAATGGGTGTAATCAAATCGGAGGAGGGAACAATGCTGTATGCCATAGTTGTTTTGATGAAAGCGGCAGTGAGCTTGACTCAACTTGCAACTGACTAATCAAAACCGTGGGATTTGCAACTACAACTCCTACCCTAGGATGTCCAATATGACGGCCACGGCGGTAGGTGGACAAGTTACCGCTGGTGTTTATAACTCCGCCAATTCCGCTGCCGAGATGATGTATATTGACGATGCAGCGTCAGGAGGAAAATTGAAAAATTATGGCGTAATTACTGTGTATGATTCCAGGGCTCTGATACAACACTATATATTAAATCGCTTGGCAACGAGTTAAATTCAGTGAGACTGGAATGCCCACAATTGGTGAGACTGGCGTATCGCGAATTGATTGTCCAAGGGTGGCTTTCAAACAAAACCCCAAAGTATTAGCAGCACCCGAAACCTGAGATTAAGAAAAAGCACAAAATATCAGCCCCTCAAAAACCTGTAATACGTCTTACATCCTTGGAAAGAGTGTTTTCCTCGGATTCAAGAATATTCCAGCCACACCTTAACTCATTTCTTATGCCAAAACCAAAATATCGTAAAGTTCAAAAAAAGCTATTACAACGCTTTATATCGTTTATAAAGCTGAGAGAGATAGCAGAAATTGCAGATTCAACAAGAACCAATGTACGTTGGAGTATCCCCACCACAATAACAACCGCTTCTTTATGTTTCAGTCTGGCAGTTTAATGCAAAGCCCTAAACTTCAGCCTTGAGCCTGGCACCCATTTCTTTTTCGATAAGGCCGAGCTCATAATGCAAGTCCATTTGCTCAGCCAATTCCCGGCTTCTCAGCCAAAGTTTTCTTGCTTTCGCGGGCTTTTTTCGTAACCAAAAATATTTTCCCTGTAGAAATATGGCACGAGGAAGCTTTGCTTTGGAACCTTTCCCGGCCTTTAAGGCGTTTTTACAAGCATGATGAGCTTTTTGCAGCCAATAGGTTTTATTATCAATCTTCTCTTTTTCAGCGAATACAAGGTATACCTCTGCAAGCCAAAGCATCAGGTTCGTCATCAAAACAGGTATGCGGTGCTCCGTGTTTATTCGTTCACTTTCTTCCAGAATTTCCAATGCTTTTTCCGACTCCTCCGAGTATAGATAGCACTCTCCCAGCAGTGCCCCAATCTCCGACCTGGCAATGTAATCGGGGATTGATTCTGTTAATTTTAGAGCTCTTTTCAAGAAAGGGATCGATTCTTCATATTTCCCCGTGCGCATCATGACTAAACTTTGAACATGTAAGCCGCGACATAATATTGTCGTATCATTCACTTCCTTTCCCAGTTTTATCAATTCTTCGCTTTCTTCAATGCATCTCTTTATCTCACCTGTCGAGATATAGGAGAAAAGCACTCCGTAGGTAACACATTCGGCCCATCCCCTTAGATCTCCAGCCAATCGGTAAGACGCCGCGCCTCTCTTGCCTTGTGCTATGGCCGCGGTCCAATTGCCCTGAAGCTGCTCGTAATAAGCCATGCCGAAACAGGCCAATCCCAATGCTTCGGGATTTTTCAGTTTTTCGCATTCTTCCACCGACTTTTGATGATAGTGGTTGGCAAGCGCGGGAAAATAAAGATAATCACAAATGAAACCCATTCCCGTTGATACAGTGGCAATACCATAGGCATATCGATTGGACTCCGATGCGTTCAAACGTCGAAGCACTGTATACATGAACATCTCAGGGTCAAGGTATCCGTATATCCACGCTAAAGGTACGTATATGAGGTCTTCTTCTTCCACCTCACGACTCACGTTATCAGAGGGCGGTTTTTGGTGAAACCATTGTAAAATCCGCCGGTTGACATGTTTCATTATTGCGCCGAGTATGGCAAACCTCACGGACCAGCGTTTCGTCTTCATCGGTTTTCCCATAAGATTTAGACACCTGTGCAGGTATTCGAGAGCCGGTTTCATCTCTCCTCGTCTGTATAGCGCCTCGCCGATCTTTCTCTCCAATGATACGCGCTGCAAGGTTTCCCAATGATCTCCAAAAGCACGTTCATAAGTTGAAAGCGCCTCCTGGTAGTGAATCAGCGCTTCGGAATCTGCTGCGATCTTTCCCGCCTGGTCTCCCGCCTTTATGAGATATTCATGTGCCTTTTCCCACTCCTCCGCCTTTGCAAAGTGGTATGCCAGAAGGCCGCAAAACTCTTCCAACCGGTTCTCAAACATGGTTTCAATGGCATGGCCGACTTCTCTGTGGAGAGATTTTCGCTTTTTTAACAGGATGCTTTCGTAAGTCGCTTGCTGTACTAACGCATGGGTGAATGTATATTCCAATTCCGGTATTTTCTTGTTTTCACGTATAATTTCGGTCGATTGAAGCTGGTCCAGCGCTTTGTCCAATTTGGACTCCAACGTTTCTACGGAGCTCAGCACCCGGTAAAGAAAACAGCGTCCGACAACGGATGCCGATCTCAGCACTCTTTTTGCTTCCTGATCCAGCCGATCGATGCGGGCAATAATAAGTCCCTGAAGCGTATCGGGGATGCTGGATATTGCCATCTTTTCTGTAGCCCTGCATTCTCCAGTGGTTGGGTTTTTAATGATTGCACCGCTGTCAATGAGTGATCGAATAACCTCCTCAATGAAAAGGGGATTTCCCTGAGATCTTTCAATGATTTCTTGCCACTCCGGGCTGGATAAATTTTCAGCACTGAGCAGATTGCCCACCAGTTTCAGGCTGTCTGAATTTCGCAGGGGTGCGATGCGGATCTCCTGGTGGGAGCCTGAATATTTTTCATCTATAACTTTACGGAGGAGGACAGCTGGTGTGTCGTGATCGGGCCTGTAAAGCATCACAATCAATATCGGCTGTTTTTTGACCAGCGGCAGAATATGCTCAAGCAAGGCCCCGGAAGATTCATCCATCCAGTGAAGATCTTCAAAAACCAACACCAAAGGCTTTGATAGTGACAGGGATTCGAAAAATCTATATGCGGCGAGAAATATTTGACGACGCATGGCGTCACCGTCCAGGTAGAGGGTTCGCTCGCGATACTGCGCCTTGGCTTCCAGGTTCATGAGACTTGCAATATAAGGCAGAACTTCACCAGCCCCATTGTCGAATACGCCGATGATTTTGGTCTCAAGTTTTTCCCAGGCTGTTGCATCATCATCTTCTTCAGTGATGTTACAATAGTTGCTGAAAATTTCAATAAACGGCCAATAGCTGATGGTTTGTCCATAAGATAACGTGTTGCCTCGCAACCATACCGCCTGATGCAGGTCCCCATTTTTCCTGGCGTAATGAAAACTGTCTTCAAGCAAGCGCGATTTACCGATTCCCGCCTCCCCTATGATTGACACGATTGTGCCTTTACCCGCAAACAACCTTTCCAGGCAGTAATGCAGGACCGATAACTCCGCATCACGTCCCACTATTTGCGACGACACTCTTTCTTTTGATGGTCTTTTCGATTCTTCTACTTTGGCCTTCAGCCCAATCAGGCGGTATGGCTGGATCTCCTCAGATTTACCTTTGACCCTGACAGGTGCCATTTTTTCCAGACTGAAAAAATCTCTTACCAGTCTATAGGTGTTCTGCCCAACCACAATTTCACCAGGCCTCGCAAGGTTCATCAACCGGGAAGCCAGATTGATTGTATCGCCCAAAACACCCAGTATTCCTTTTTCCAGATTGGCCTCACCAATCACCACAAGACCCGTATTGATGCCGGTATGCATCATAATGGGTTTTCCGGCGATCTCACTCATTTCTGGGCCTGCTGACTTGATAAAGTCATTTATATCCATTGCAGCTCTGACGGCTCGTACCGGATCATCCTCATGGATTTTTGGAGACCCAAAAACCGCCATAATCGCATCACCAATATATTTTTCGATGAGACCTTCGTAATGATCCACGATTTGAGCGACTTCGCCAAATATACGACTCATCATCTCCTTGACTTGTTCGGGATCGAGCTTTTCCGACAAAGAGGTGAAACCTGAAAGGTCAGAAAATAAGACCGTAATATGCTTTCTTTCGCCTTCCGCATCCGGTATCCCTTTTTCTCTTTCGGTTAGGTCAAGCGTATGACCGCATTCTCCGCAAAAGCTATAATCAGGAGGGTTAGTTTTGCCGCAATCGGAGCATACCTTAGCCAATTCTGCCCCACACCGGCCGCAGAACTTCTGGATATCAGGGTTCTCAAAATGGCACTTTGAGCAGTTCATTTTCGATACCCTCCGATCCGAATAACGGCTTTCTTAGAAAAATAAGGGCAACTGTTTCGCATTTTTCACTTGGGTAATGTCTGGGTACTTTGTCGTTCCTCCAGGCGCGGCTGGATTTTGCGTCAAACTTTTTTTACCGTTGCAATTTACAACAGTTTTCAAGCAGTTGCAAACCAAAATATTGAAAAGTGTTCAACACAGTGGTACATAATTCAGCCTTCAAGACACAGTTTCCGGGCTCACTGCCCAATTCTCAAGTATCCTGCCTGGAAGTGAAAAATCTTCGATAAAAGTGAAAAATTGGAAAAGACCAAACTGGTACAAGATATGGTGGGTGTAAGAAAGCGCTTTGAAGCTTCGCCAGATGGCATTTTTTGGCATCTTCAGAACATTTAGCTCCGAAAAAATCTTGTCATATACAATTGATATTATAGGGATTTATATCGTTTAGAGGTCTGTAATATATAGCACTGTCAACAGCTCATTTCTTAGTATTCCCAGGGAAAGGAAACCCTCGTCCAGCACCAGAAGAACCCTCATTGAGCAAAACGATCCTCAAAAAAATCCTCATTTCGTTTACATTATATTCCACAATTT
>CAZPQA010000149.1:0-6589 GCA_964588535.1 uncultured Desulfobacteraceae bacterium | reverse complement strand
TCATTTTCCCGTTTGTTGCGGCCCACCACGATTTTCACATGGTCATTTATCCTGAAATGCCTTCCCAGTTTCAAGGATTCCAGCTGATTGACGATGACCTCCGAATTGGAGGCGAGCAGGTCCCTCAAGCGACGGGAAAACCCCTTTTCCGTTAACAGGCAACCCCCTGCGGGAGCGGGATAGTCACCCAGCTTCAGATCCGCTGCCATGCTCATCTGCGGCTTTCTGGAACGTCCCTGAAACCCCAGTAACTCTTCTCTGATGACCCAGCCTTCTGTTTCGGGGATGGTGGGCGGCAGGCATTTTGCCGAAAGGGGCCGAAGGAGCAGTCCGTGAAGGCCGCTTTCTTCAGCAACCTGGGCGAGAGCCCTCTTGTTCTGGCTCATGGGCCTTTGCCCCATGACCTCTCCGCTGAAAACGAAAGCAGCATCCTCCGATTCAAGCATTTCTCCGGCAATGCGGAACATCAGGGCGTGGCAGTCGATGCACGGGTTCATGTTGCCGCCGTATCCATGCTTCGGGTGTTTGACCACCTCAAGATGCCGCTTTGTAATATCCACCACTTTAAACGGCAGGTTCATGGACTGGGCTGAAACCCTGGCACGATCGGCTTTAAAAAAGGGGGTTTCAAAAAAAAAGGCCAGAACGTCAATATTCTGTGCCCTTATGGTTTCAGCGGCCAGCATGCTGTCCAGGCCACCTGAAAAAACGCAGATTGCTTTCATGTGAAATGATTATCTTTCTATAGTTCCGCCTCAGCCAAGGAAGCCACCAGCTCTTTTTGTTCGTCGCTCAGTTCTTTGGGAACATCAATATTGATTTCAACAAAAGCATTTCCCTTGCCTGAACCATTGTATACGGGTAAACCAAAGTTTTTGAGCCGGAATTTGGCGTTGTTCTGAGTACCGGGAGGGATCTTAAGCTTGAGTACCTTCTTCTCCAGAGTGGACACCTCGATGTCCGCCCCCAGGACAGCCTGTGAAAACCTGATCTTCTGCGTCAGGTACAGGTCGGCATCCTCACGCCTGAACAGGGGATGGGGGGTCTCCTTGATCTGGACATAAAGGTCCCCCGGGGGTCCGCCATTAGGCCCTGGCTGGCCTTTTCCCTGCAATCGCAGTTTTTGACCGCCCTTTATGCCGGCGGGTACTTTTACAGAGACTTGTTCCTGGCGACCGTTAATCTGATACGCGATGGTTTTACTGGTGGGCTGGGTGAGCTCTTCCAGGGTCATGGGGAGCTCGTAAATGAGATTCTGGCCTTTCATCCTCTGTTGCCGGTTTTGAAACCCTTCGAAACCGCGTCCGCCACCGCCAAACATCTGGCTATAGCCCCCCTGGCCCCTGCCGCCTCTTCCAAAACCGAATTCCTTAAAAATGCTGCCCAGATCAAAATCCCTGAAAATGTCCTCCTGGGAAAACCGATTCTGAAAACCCTCGGCGCCGAACATATCGTACTGTTGTTTTTTTTCAGGATCACGCAGTACGGCATACGCTTCATTGAGGTCTTTGAATTTCGCTTCGGCGGATTTATCCCCTTCGTTATGGTCTGGGTGATATTTCAGCGCCAGCTTGCGATACGATTTCTTGATTTCTGCAGGGGAGGCTGATTTGTCAACCCCGAGAATTTTGTAATAATCTTTTCCGGACATAGCTTCAGGGTGTCGGTCGTGAAAAAAGTGTTTTTGTTTTACATCCCAGAAAATTAATCACAAGGTTCAGGAAGTCAAGGTGTTGGGCGGCAGGGGGGTCGTATCTTTTTCCAGGTGATAAAGTGTGGCACCCACAGGCGCAAAGGAAAGGAGCAGAAGATTCAATCCGGGGATCAGGAAAAGAATGCCAAACCCCAGGTGAAAGGGAAGGGTACCGAGCAGAAAACGGAACCGGGCGGCGAAAGGGTTCATCCGTCTAGCGGGTATCAGGTCTGTATTGTCCCATGCAAGGAATATGGCGGCAATACCTGAGGAGAGGATTGCGATAAAAGGCCCCAGCGGCGTGAGCCAGCCTAACAGCAGCAGGATAAGGGCCAGCAACACAGGGATCGTGGTCCTGGGAATTTCCTGCTTGATGAGATAAATGAACAGCCGAAATAGGGGAATATTTTCCGATTCCTCAATCCGACCTGTGACGCGCTGTTCTGTAATACGGGACATGTGGTCCATGATCAGAACGCTGAAAAAGATCTGGGAGACGAGATAAGAAAATATGGCCGATAAGCCAAAGAGCGCAAGGGAGAGTATCCAGGACACAACGTACCACAGCCAGAGAATCCAGTGGCTGGTGGGTTGGGTCCAGATGATTTCAAGAATTTCCCGGTGATAGGCAAAAATCAGGCCGACAGCGACCATGGTCAGCAATATCACCACCATAAACCGCAACAAACCCCAGAGGAGGAGCCGCGGGGTCTTGAGCCCGAGAAGAAGGCCCCTAAAATTATAACGAATGCCTTTTATAAAGCCCATTATTTATCCCCCGGTTTGGTTTCCAGAACCATTGACCCACCAATCCGTATCCTTGTCAAACCACCATGCATCACTTTTTGAAGCCATGATTTCGCGACCCAGGGCTTTCCCGCTGTCGGTGCACAACCGCTTCAGCGCGTATACCAGCCATTCTTTCGCATTGGGGTTGCCTGAATCCAGTTGCACCTTCAATTCAAGAATCAGGTCAAGCTGATCTGCGTCCTTTGCAATCCTGGCTTCCAGGGTGTTTGCGGCATTGAACTCACGGGTCAAATCAACAATATCCTCGCCAAAGGGCAGATCCCGGGTCTGGTCTAAAATGGCCTTCTCCTCATTTGCCGCCACATACTTCTTATTCACATAATTATGGTCCCCTGTCCTGGCTTCAGGCAAGTCATGGAACAGGCACATGCGAACGGTTTTATCGATGTCCGCCCCGTTTTCCATGGTGGCGAGGACATAACCCAGGATGGTCGTTCTAAAAGAATGGTCGGCTACCGATTCAGCGCCCGAACCTAGAAACTGGAATCCGGTTCGGGGTGTCTTTTTCAGCATACCCGCTTCAAACAAAAATTCTACAGTGCGCTTCATCTTGATTTATCCTGATGCAGTGTTTAGTATGGGGCAGTTTTATAGATCACCTGGGATCCAAAATCAATCCGTAAATGGAAAAAACAAACAACATTTCAACGGAACATGAAATGCCTGACATGAAAATACACACTTATCCGGATCCGGTTCTGAAAACACCAGCGGAACAGATCCGTGATATCAATGGAGATCTGCAGAGCGTCATTGATCGTATGATTGAAACCATGTATTTGGCCCCGGGCATCGGACTGGCGGCCAACCAGGTGGGTCTCCTCAAAAGGGTCATTGTTTTTGATGGTTCGCCGAGGGAAGAGGAACCCAGTCCCCATGTATTGATCAATCCCGAGATTGTTGCCAGTGAGGGCTCAGTCAAATGGGATGAAGCCTGCTTGAGCGTGCCCGATTATACCGCTGAAGTTCTCCGTAAGACGCATGTTCAAGTTAAAGGCCTCGACCGGCACGGCAACCCACTGGGTCTGGAAGCGGAAGACCTGTTGGCCGTGTGCCTTCAACATGAAATCGATCATCTTGACGGTGTTCTCTTCATTGACCGGATCAGCACCCTGAAGCGGGCCCTTTACAAAAAGAAACTCAAGAAAAAGAAAAAAAGGGATTGAGTGAATGATTCAACAGAATCCGAGTCTTTTACCGGCGCGGCCCGGGATCATATTCATGGGCACCCCTGATTTTGCGGTGCCGTCCCTGGAAGCATTGATTGCGCATGATCATCATGTGCAGGCGGTGGTGACTCAGCCGGACAGGCCCCGAGGCAGAAGCGGAAAACCTGTGCCATCTCCCGTGAAACGGTTGGCAAAACGATTCGGGATAGAGGTTCTTCAGCCGGAAAGGGCATCGGATGAATCGTTTTGCCGGGTCATCGGCGCTATTTCACCCGATCTCCTCGTGGTGATTGCCTTTGGTCAGGTTCTGACAAAGCAACTTCTGGATATTCCCCCATGGGGGGGGCTGAATATTCATGCATCCCTGCTGCCGAAATACCGAGGTGCCGCCCCCATTCAGCGGGCTGTTATGAACGGTGAGCAAGAGACCGGCCTCACGGCCATGCGCATGGAGCAGGGATTGGATACCGGTCCCATTCTGCGCCAGGAAAAAACGACAATCGGTGACCATGAAACAGCCGGTGAACTTCACGATCGGCTTGCTGATATGGCCGCGACTTTTCTACTTAAAACCCTTGAGCACCTGGCTGGAGACGGCATTTACGAAACGCCTCAGGACGACAGTTTTGCCACCTATGCTGCAAAGATTGATCGGACAACCGGCCGCATTTTGTGGGACCTTCCGGCAGATCAGATCTCAGCACTGATCCGGGGTCTCGATCCCTGGCCGGGGGCCTATACCACAGTGAATGGCAAAACCCTGAAGCTGTTTTCATCCAGGGTGGTGACCGCCGGTGATGCTGGTACAGTCCCGGGAAAGATCAGAGGACATTCCCGGGAAGGGCTGCTGGTGGAAACAGGTGACGGGGTTATTCTGCTGGGGGCGCTGCAGCTTGCCGGTAAGAAACGACTGGGGGCATTGGATTTTCTGCGGGGGTTTCCCCTCCAACCCGGAACCCTTCTGGGGCCCGGAGTCCTTCTTGGAAAAACGAAATGAAAGATTCCACACCCAACAACAATGGCCGTGACACGGCTGAAGAATCGCTACAACAGGAACCCATTGAGCTCGGTACATTTACCAGGCCTCGAAAACGCGTCTTCATTTTTCTCCTTCTGGTAACCAGCGTGCTCCTCCTGGGGCTCGCATTTCTCTTATGGTGGGTACCCTTTGTGGGCCTCACCAATATCCATGAATGGGTGCCGGTGATTCTGGCGGTTCTCCTGAGCTGCATCGTACTGGTAAGCCTTGGCGCCGTTTTGACGCTTGTTTTCACCATTATCAGGGGAAAAAATCTTTTTTTCAACCGTCGTATCAGGGGGGTGGTAATTCGTGTGCTGTTCCCCCTGCTGGTGGGTGTGGGCAGGTGTTTCGGTATTAAAAAATCGGAAATCAGGAGATCTTTTGTGGCCATTAACAATCAATTGGTCATGGCGGAGGCCCAAAAGGTTAAACCGGAAAAAATGCTGATCCTCCTGCCCCATTGTCTGCAGAATCATGATTGTGACGTAAGGATCACCGGGAATGTGCAGAATTGCAAATCATGCGGCAAATGCAAAATCAAGAATCTGGCCGCACTCTCCGAAAAATACCATGTGCATGTGGCGGTCGCCACCGGAGGCACCCTGGCCCGAAAAATTGTCGTGGAAAAACGGCCTAAGATTATCATTGCAGTGGCGTGCGAACGGGATCTCACGAGCGGCATCCAGGACGCTTATCCCATTCCCGTTTTCGGCGTTTTTAATCGCAGACCTTTCGGACCCTGTTACGACACGGATGTCAATATCGACCTCGTGGAAAAAGGGTTGAAAACCTTTCTAATCACTGACGTCTGATGTCCAGAAACCTTGCCTTAAAATCCCTTAACAGCGCCGGCACACCCGGCCAGGCGGAACGGCGTCTGGAAATTCTTTTTTCACAAAACCCACGATTGAACGAACGGGATCGCGCCTTTGCGGTCCATCTGGTTCAAGGAGTCTTGAGGTGGCGAATCAGGCTTGACTGGGTCCTGAAGCAATTCGTTCGGTTCCCCTTTAAAAAGATTGATCCACTGGTATTGAATATCCTCCGCCTGGCCCTGTTTCAAATCCTGTTTCTGGATCGTGTTCCGGAGTCCGCCGCCGTCAACGAAGCGGTAAAACAGGCCAGAAAGATGGGTCGGAAGCATGTGGTGAAATTTGTTAATGGCATCCTGAGACAGATCTGTCGTAAAAAAGAGCATCTGCCATACCCTCACCCTGAAAAAGAGAAATCACTTTATACGTCAGTCTATTATGCCTATCCCATGTGGCTGGTAAAGAAATGGACCCGGGAGTTGGGCGCGGATATGACCCTGCAACTGCTGAAAGCCGGGAACGAAATTCCAAAGCTCACCATCAGAGCCAACACTTTACGAACCACCCGTCAGATGTTGTTGAATCGCCTTGAGGAAGAGGGTATCGAGGGCAGGGCGGTTTCTTTTGCTCCGGAGGGCATTCAATTGGTCAATTTGAAGGGCTCCATTTCCCGATTAAAGGCTTTTAAGGAAGGTCTCTTTCATGTACAGGGTGAGGCAGCCCAGGTCTGCGCCCACCTTCTGTCACCCGGTAAAAAAGGCCTGATAGCGGATATGTGCGCCGGTCTTGGGGGGAAGAGCACCCATCTGGCCGAACTGACGGGGGATCGTGGTCGAATCCTGGCCTTGGACACCAGCGTCGCTCGTTTGAGGGGGTTAAAGCAAAACACAGAAAGGCTGGGTATTGGAAGCATATTCCCCCTGGTTGCCGATGTCACGACCTCAATCTCCTTTTTCCGAGACCCCTTTCATAAAATCATGGTGGACGGTCCCTGCTCGGGGTTGGGGGTCATTTCAAAGCATCCCGATACGAAACTGACCAAAAAAGAGGATGACATCAAACGCCTGGCAATGATACAAAAATC
>CAZPQA010000148.1:0-6666 GCA_964588535.1 uncultured Desulfobacteraceae bacterium | reverse complement strand
AAAATTTTGATCTGACGCAGAGATTGGCGAAAAAGACAGTTTTCGTTCGGGCACTGGTTATTCCCAGTCTACCCGGTAGGTTTTTACGGGGTTGTGAATTCCTCTAACCTGAATATCCCCCATCTCTTTTGCGGCCCTCGCGTCATCCAGCAGGCTGAGCGTTCGCCGGCTGATCAGAATTTCCCCCGGCTTTGCCAGATTTTCCAGCCGTGATGCCACATTGACCTGATTGCCGACGATGGTATAGTCCCTGTGCATATCCGACCCCACATTGCCAACCGTCACATAGCCGGTGTTGATCCCGATACCCACGCCCAGTTCATGATCATAGTTTTTCCACGCCTCTTGCAGGCGGTTCACGGTTTGCTGCATCTGAACAGCCATTCGGACCGCACGCTCCGCGTGATCTTCCATGGGGACAGGATCTCCAAAAAAGACCAGAAGACCATCCCCGATTATTTTATTCAGGGTGCCGTCATATTGGTGCACAATCTCGATCATCACGGAAAAGTAATGGCTTAGCAGCTGAAACAATTCTTCCGGTTCCAGACTGTCCGTCAAGGTTGAAAACCCCCGAATATCGGTGAAAACAATGGTCATTAATTTTCGCTGGGGTTCAGTTCCCAGCGCCCCGTCATTGGCCAGGATGATTTTGGCAAGGTTCGGGGAGAGGTAGCGACGTAGTTGATCGTGCCGTTTCAGCTCAAGGAGCTGTTCACTGACCTTTTTTTCCAATCCCTGGTTGAGGTGGATCAAATCAGCCCTGGCTTTTTCAAGTTCCGCAGTTCGCTTTTCCACCTTGACTTCAAGTTCCCGATTGGTGATATCCAGCTGGTCCCTGGTTTTCCGCAGTTCCTGATTGGCCTTTTCCAGTTTCACGTTTGCCTGGTTTTTGTCCTTGATGGTTTCACGGAGTTGATCAATAATTTCGGTTATTTCATTCCCAGAATCCAATTTCTTTTTTGTGAACCCCAGGGCCTGGGAAATGCGGTGTCCCATGGACGTCCGATCAAATGTCACGTAAAGAATACAATAGGGCGCGCCAAAAAAATATCCCTTCTGCAGAATGGTATGTCCATTTAACGAAAAGGTCCGGGTGATCAGGATGGCTTTTTGCAGATCCGGGTCAATTCCTTCAGGGTCAACGTTTAGCGGTCGATACTTCCCCAAATAGAGGCTTTCATCGTTAACGGTTTCCGGGTCCAGGAGGACCGTTTTCCCCACAACAATGCGCTCACCGGTGGTGGGATCTTGAAGACTCATACGCCCATCCGTAACCTGCACATCCAGCCGGCTGTCAGCAAACTCAGGGTCTTGGTTAAACACAACCACAGGATCGTAGGGGGAAAGAAGCTGCTCGATTCTGGCCGGGGGGAGATTCCAGATGGTTGGGATGGAGGAGAGGATGCCCCTCATAAAGGCGTCTCCAATATAATCCACATCCGGGTCAAAATCATCGTGAAAGGTGATCTTCAAAAGCGTTTTGATCTTTCTTGAAGAGGGATCATAGCTGGGCGGGTGTATAATTTTGATGTCCTTGGTATCATTGAAATTTTTGTTAAAAAAAGGAAGTCTTTTGTAGCCGTCAACAGGCGATGCAAAAACCCTTACAAAGTAATGGAACCGACCCCATGAACGCTGTTGGGCGGAAGAAAGACCGCAATTGAAAAAGAAATCCGCCTCCCCCAGCAGTTTCTTTGCCCGCCGGAACACACGGCTGAAATTATCATAGGTGGTCCACTGGTCTTCATTGAGGAAAAAGCTTTCAGCGGACGGATACCCATCCGGTCTGGGAAGTCCTTTGAACAGATTATGTCCGTTCCCCAGGCGACTTTTCACATAGGCGTCAATGATTTTAAGATTTCTGTTGCTGATGCAATCGGGTTGTGTCATAGCGGCTCACCAAATTTTTTGGTTTTTGAGCGAGCCCTTAACATACTCCATATTTGGAAAATCTGGCAAGTCTGTTTATGGGATTTTAGAGATAGTCGGGGGTTTTTTAATGCTTTTCCGCATCAAGATGGCTCAGTTTCATGTCCGTGACGGGTGTGGACAAAACCGTGGAATGGATCACACGAGAAGATAAGGACATCGGCAGGAAGCTGAGGAAACATTGACGCGTTCCTGTTCATTTATTCCTTGACAAAACACAAAGGAAGCACGATAATCGCGCTTTTTCGGGACGTGGCGCAGCCTGGAAGCGCACCTGAATGGGGTTCAGGGGGTCCGGAGTTCAAATCTCCGCGTCCCGACCATTATAACAATAGGATCGAGGGGTAAGCATCGCGCTTGCCCCTCTTTTTTTGCTCTTGGCGCAAAAAAGGCCCGGGGGTTGATACTGTAACGGTTCCGAACGAGACAATGAAATGGGTATACTGTCCCCGGAATTCCCGTGAACCTTTTCTTTTCCGGCTTCTCCGGGTTAGGTTTTCTTGCGTCTGAAACGGGATATTTTAAGAATAGCAAAGCTTGGGCTGGGTATTTTTAAATAAATCACCAGAATACGTGTCAGAAAGGCACCGATAACCGTGATAACTACTGCCGTCAATATGTTGTTTGCATTGGCGCTTTCTGCCATAAAATTAATCATAAGGCTTAAAATAAATCCCCAGATAGCTGAAATTTCAGGGTAGAAATTATCTTTCATGCTTGCAGGCTGATCGTCTTTTCGCATTATATCGCAAATGATGCCGCCGCCTGATGTGGTTATGACCGCCAGAATGGGACCCCAGAGAACCAACGGGAATGCTTTTGCCGCCAGAGCCGCAATTACACCGAACACGGTAAACGCAGCAAGCCCCATGGCGTCCGCAATCATGAAAACGTAGTTAGAAGAAAAGTCCACCGTTTTTTTGCTGATTGAGCGAATCCTTAGAACAAGCCACCGATTTCCCGTTGAACGATAAAGCCAGCTGTAAATGTATGTGATGAAAAAAAGAGCCAGGGTTGTGGCAATGACGATATACAAATAGATAGGTTGTTTTATAAAAAAGATCGGATAAGAACCCGTTATGATGTCGCGCACAGCGCCTCCACCGAGAGCGAATATAGAGACAAAAATAAACGCCCCCAATAGACTGTACTTCTCGGCAATGGCAAGTCTGAGAGCGTGTAATGAATAGGCCAGAGTCCCTATAATGACAATGTAAAAATACCACCAGGTATTGACGGTGACATTCAGCATGACCGGGAACAGATAACCTGCTATTATTCTGGAATAGACACCGCTCTGTTTAAGTTCCTTTATGCCAGCGTTAATTTCCTTCACAGTTTCCTGGCTCACCGACTTCTTGCTGAGTATGTAATGGATATTCTTTGTTTCGAATTTAAGGGGGTAATAACGCTTCACATCGTTTGACCAATTGTTTTCAAAGATGAGAGCGGACGCTACAGTTCGGTCAACAAGTATGGCGGCGGCTTTTTTATTGATCAGGTTGATGAAGCTGGTGGCATCCTCGTCGGCAGGGAGAAGATATGTTGAATTATTCGAATCTTCGATGAAAAGATTGATGGCGTCGTTGGTATACCTGAATCCCTTTGTCACGCCCAGCTTTATATTATTTTTTTTGACAAAGTCCAATAGAGTGTTAACTGTCTTAAATGAAAAAGGGTGATGGTTGTCGCGGTTGACATAAAGGACCGTCGTCTCGCTGCGGACCGGATCGCTAATCCAAAAATCCTGTTCGCGTTCGGGCAGCTTTATGGCATTGAGGCTCACATCGAGATGTCCGTTTCTCAGCATCTGTAATTGCTTTTCCCATATGCATTTCGTAAATACCAGGTCATAATCAATTTCTTCCGCAATGGTCCGAATCAGTTTGATGTCAAGTCCAAAAAGGGTTCCATGCCCATGAATGTCTTTACTGTATTGGTACGGATATAGATTGTTCCAGCCCACTTTCAAGGTCCGATGCGGGTTCTCTATCATAATACTTTGATGTTCCTGATTCCCTGAGACTGAACCCGGAATAAAGAAGGCAAGGAGTATCGTTATGATCGGAATAAACGTCATTAAATATTTCTGCATGGCGCACCCTGTTTTCAACAAGAATGCCGACTGTTACCTGCCCCATATAATGAAGCCGTATCGGCTTTTCAAGCGAATAAAATGAAGTTACAGTGCCAAGAACCAAAACTCCTTTTAAGCCAGGAGATTCCCGACTCAAGACCTGCGCGAAACCGACGAAATCTTTTGGAATTCCGGGGTTCAGGGGGTCCTGAGTTCAAATCTCCGCGTCCCGACCAGTAAAATAAAGGGTTTACGAGAAATCATAAACCCTTTTTTTGACTGCGGGTAAGGGGACGTATGGATGTCCCCATATCTCTCCTAAACAGTGAAACCCATATCAAAAATTGCGTGACAGGCGGGGCAGATAAAAAGCCATTTGGTGACACCGCCCTCCCTTCTAAACATCGAGTGAAAACCATCTTCGTATCCACACGACGGACAAACCTTAAACTCGTCTTCCATCTCGACATTTTTAATTTCGTAAGCCATAAGATACTCCCTGTCAAAAATTTGATTTAATGAGCACAAGTATAAGCCCTGAATCGTTAAAATAGTATCATTCAACTCTTGAAACCACAACCTCCGTACCCATTGCCTCATTTTCCGGAATCCCGCCAGGAAAATGTTTCCTTCCTGTGATTCCTTCGTTGCATTATATGGTGCGGATATCCGGAGACAACGATTCTTGCTATGCGTACCAAAGATGCATAATGTAGTGTCCGACAACAGTTGTCAGTAATTCAGTTTTGTGTCCCCCGAATTTGGGGGTAGAGAAGGCATCAGGCATAAAGTTGCTCGTGGATTTTTTGCTGCCCGCATGATATGCTTTTTTTCTGATTGAGGACTGCCCCCAATGAAGATTCCAGAAGATTCCAGAAAAAGGCCCCATTACATTAGCCGAAAAGAGAAGGGTGTTCGGAAAATCCTGTTGATGGGTGTTTTCTGGCGCATCTTGGTCATTGAAGCCATACTGCTCATAGGGACGCTTCTCTATGAGGCTGTATCCGGAGATGCAGGTGTTTCCCATCTTCTCTGGTACGCCCTTCGGATCTTGGGATTGGTCGGCACTATCATCCTTTTCATGATGGTTACCCTTCAGCGCTTTCTCAGAAAGAAAATCATCGCCCCGTTGGAAGCCATTGCAGCTGCCAACGAACAGTTCCAGAAAAACCATTCCAGGGTTATGGAAGAACGGGATCCTGAGAAGCTAAATATCATTTGGAGGAACGCATGGCAGACTATGATTTTGATATTGGTATTATAGGCGGTGGCTCCGGAGGGCTAACCATTTCGGCAGGGGCGGCACAGTTTGGCGCCAAAACGCTTCTTGTGGAAAAAGAGAATGTGTTGGGGGGAGACTGTCTTCATTTTGGTTGCGTTCCCAGTAAAACCCTGATCAGAACAGCCCATGTCTACCATTTTATGAGAAACGCAAAGGCATATGGCCTTCCCACCGTTGACCTGCCGCCGGTGGATTACAGGGAGGTAAGAAAAAGAATACAATCGGTGATCAGCACCATTCAGAAACACGATTCCGAAGAAAGATTTTGCTCTTTGGGTGCAAAGGTGGAATTTGGCAACCCAACATTCTCCGACGAACACACCATCCGGTTAAACGGGGACACCTACTCCGCCAAGAACTGGGTCATCGCCACGGGTTCATCGCCCGGCATTCCTCCCATTGAAGGTCTGGATAAGACCCCATATATTACCAATAAGGAAATCTTCTCACTGGATCACCTGCCCCAATCCATGATTATTCTGGGCGCCGGTCCCATCGCCATGGAGATGGCCCAGTCTTTCAGCCGTTTGGGAACACAAGTTTTGGTCATCCAGAGAAGTGGCCAGATTCTGAGTAAAGAAGACAAGGACATGGCTGATGAGGTCATGAATGTCTTAAGTTCCGAGGGTGTCATATTTCATTTAAATGCATCCATAATCCGTACGAGCGACAAGGGCTCCGAGAAAGAGGTATTGATCAAAGATCAAAATGGAAAAGAAATCAATCTGAGGGCTGAGAAAATATTAGTGGCCATGGGAAGGACACCCAATCTGGAGGGTCTGGGGCTCAATGATATCGGGGTCGAATTTGACAGAAAGGGCCTGAAGGCAGATGACAGGCTGCGGACAAGCCAAAAACACATCTATGCTGCGGGTGATGTGACAGGCGCATATCAATTTACACACGCCGCCGGGTATGAAGGCGGCATTGTGATCAGCAACGCTATTTTTCATCTTCCCAGAAAGGCCGACTACACATTTCTTCCGTGGTGTACTTATACGGATCCTGAACTGGCCAGCATTGGAATGAATGAGAAAGCAGCCCAGGCTGCGGGAATTGAATATTCTGTCTGGACGGAAGCATTCAAGGACAATGACAGAAGTCTTGCAGAGGGTGAAAGGGTCGGAAAAATAAAGATGATCCTGGATGAAAAGGAGAAGCCTTTGGGTGTTCAGATCCTTGGACCACAGGCCGGAGAGCTGCTCAACGAATGGGTGGCCGTTTTAAACGGGAAGGTAAAGCTTTCCACCCTGGCCTCTGCTGTCCACCCATACCCGACCCTTGGCGAGATCAATAAGCGTGTGGCCGGCACGTTCTTTTCCCCCAAGATATTTTCAGAAAAGGTCAAAAAAGGCCTGAAGTTCTTTTTTCATCT
>CAZPQA010000147.1:0-6717 GCA_964588535.1 uncultured Desulfobacteraceae bacterium | reverse complement strand
CTGTCATGTGACGAAAATGGCCCGAGCGGTGTATGTAACAGGAAGAGAAGAATAAAATGCATCCAACCGACGCGTTATTGATTGAAGAATGCTTAAATGGTCAAAAGGATGCGTTTGCAGAGATCGTAGAGAGATATCAACACCGGGTCTATTTTATGTCACTGACCCGGATGAGGGATCGGCACGAGGCGGAAGATCTTGCGCAGGAGACTTTTATTCAGGCTTACCGTAAACTGGCCAGCTATGACCCACAGCGTAGTTTCAGGAACTGGCTTTTTACAATCTGCGCCAACCTTGGCAAAAACCGGCTGCGCAGTCGGGCCAGGCGGCGCGAGGTGTATAACCCGAATCCTGAAATTAAACCGGCTCTGTCTCACAACCCGGAGCATTGCCGAATCGACCTCATGGCCGCCCTTCATAAATTACCGGAAAAACTTCGCGTCCCGCTGTTTTTGAAGCACGTGGAAGGGTTCTCTTACAATGAAATTTCAGCTGTCATGAAAATCGGAACCAGTGCCGCTAAGATGCGTGTTAAAAGGGGACGGGATCAACTGGTTGAACATCTGTCGGAACACGAAATAGATCCCGCCAGGGATAAACCTCGAAGTGGGAAAATTTGAAACATGAGGCAACGCCACTTGGAAAACCGGGACAAGTTGAAGCGACTGGAAAGACATCAGGAAAAGGCACCTGATGATTTTGTGGCCCGGGTTATGGCAGCGCTTCCTGAAAAGCCACGCCTCACATGGGCTGACAGACTGAAGTCATTTTGGCCCAAACGGCGTTTCTGGCCCATACCGGCACTGGCGGGCGCCCTGGCCATGTTTCTTTTCGTGGCAGGCCTCACCCTTTTTCGGTCTCCCCGAAACAATGGGTTAATCCCGGTGGTTCTGGATCTCTATGCACCTTCGGCAAATCAGGTTCAACTGGTGGGAACCTTTTCAAACTGGATGCCCGGAGTTTTTCGCTTGAAAGGCCCTGATGCCCTTGGATACTGGGTCATTGACATCAAACTGGCACCGGGAAGATATGAATACACTTTCTTGATCAATGGATCACGACTGGTTCCGGACGATGACGGAGAGGCCCTCCGCGCTGATGGTTTTGGCCACGAGAACAGCGTACTTTTGCTCAATGACGGCCCACGGGAATTTGATCAACCGTGTACCTTCACTCTGAGCGAATACGCAACCATGTCCCATTCCCTGCCCGAACAGGCCCGCTCAATTATGGACCCATTATTTCAAAATGACCCTTCAAACATTGTCTCAAAACATGTTTTCCTCAAACTCCAGGAAGGTATTTTAGAAAAAGTGAAACCGGATACCCTCAAATCCGCTGTCCATAACAGGCACGCAGCCTTTAAAAAAGCAAGGACTTTATTAGCCGAAACAGATTACGGAGCGTCAATTCAAACAAATCCAACGCTGCTCAATGCCACAGCCTTTGCCCTGGAAAGCGGCTTTGATCCGTCTTCCATTAAAGACGTCCTGACTGCGGGGAAGGGGAAAACATCCGGGCAGATCGCCGCCGTCATTGAACTTGGCGAAACCCTTGATTACGTTGGTATGGCGCCTGAAACGCTGTTACTGATTATGAAAGACTGCCTTTTAAAAAATCTGGCCCCCCGGCAAATAGAAAAAGTCATGGAACATGTGACGGAAAAACTCCGGAAAGGTGACGACCACAAGGCCATTCATGATGAACTTTGGGTAAGGCCCCAGAGAACCAGGCACACATAACACCCAACACACCGATGGCAAGATTTGCAATACCCACCTCAAACTGAAACGGACTCCCCTTTTTCCAGCCGATCTGTTTGGCAATGATGTCTGCCTTGAAGATATGCCCCACGGCGAACCCCAGCAATTGGCCGCCGAGCCCGATCACCAGCGCATTGGCTAAGAGCTGATTAACCCAGTCTTTGGTTCCATCCGTGTGGAGACCCCACAGGAAAAAAACCGCTACACAGGTCAATGGGATATAGAGACCGTATTTCATCATGATCTGCTTGGCAGGGGCTTCAGGCGTTGTAAATCAGCCGACATCATACTGGAATTCCGTCCATTCCGACGGTTGTTTGAAATTCAATATATGGAATCGAAACCGGCGTGTCAAAAAAGCACTCTGGTTCCCGCTGTCGCTACGTTCCCGGACAAGACTCGGCGCAGTCGCCCCCTGTGAGCTTCGGTGTCCCCTGGCACGGCAGCTTCTTCCAGTCGGTGCATTGACCCATGTCACCGCCCGGCGGGCATTCATTGAGGGCGCACCCGTAAGTACCCGGTGTGCTGGCCTTCGGTGGATACGGCGACACTGCCGCTGTCGCTGCATCCAGAAAGCCCCATCCATATGCACAAAACCGTCAGTGAAAAAAATGTCGGTTTCATCCAGGTTTTCATGTTTACCCCCTCTTTTTCAAGCGTTCATGCCAAAACCAAACAACGGCCTTTCAAATCCATGACCGTCTTCGATATTACACCGGTTACGCTTGAAAAGTCTGATTTTCAAAAATACAGGATTTCCGGGGATGCCGCAAGCCTTAAACAGCAACCGGAACGGGAACCCATATTCGAACCTTATCCTCCGAAGTTTTCCTTCTCGTTCCCATTTATCTTTTCCAATTGCACCGTCTGGTGATTCGTTATATAAAACAGAAAACTTCAAATTGATTTCGGCTGGAATCTTGTGAGACAAATGGAGAACCTGGATGTCCCATAACGTGATTGATCTGGTGGCGGGGGCGCGGCCTAATTTCATGAAACTGGCACCGGTGGTGCGGGCGCTCAAATCGTGCGGTGCGGCGTTGGCTGAGCGGAAGCTGTCCTGGCGGATTGTTCACACCGGCCAACACTACGATCAGGGGATGAATGATGTTTTCTTCAGCGAGCTTGGGATCCCCAAACCCGATGTGAATCTGAATGTGGGATCAGGACCCCACGGGGTCCAGACAGCTCGGATTTTGGAACGTTATGAAGCGCACCTGCTGGAGATGCGTTCGGCGGCCACGGTGGTCTTTGGCGATGTCAATTCCACGGCGGCCTGTGCACTGGCGGCGGTAAAACTGGGCATTCCCGTGGTTCATGTGGAAGCGGGGCTTCGGAGTTTTGACCGAAGCATGCCGGAAGAGATTAACCGTATTGTGACCGATGCCCTCTCCCAGGTATTGTTGGTATCCGAGCCGAGCGGTGTGGAAAACCTGAAACGTGAAGGGGTGGATGAAAGGAAAATTCACCTTGTGGGTAATGTTATGATGGATACTTTGGCCCATGAACTGCCGAAGGCAAAGGAGGGCCATATTCAAGACCACCTTGATCTTAAACCGGGTGAAGCGTATGCCCTGGTCACCCTGCACCGGCCGGCCAATGTGGACGATCCGGCTGTTCTCAAGCCGCTTTTGGAATGCCTGGCGGGCTTTTCCAGAAAACTGCCCATGGTCTTTCCGGTGCATCCGCGAACGCAGAAAGCCATGGATGAATACGGGTTTCAAAGCCTGTTTGAGGCCCATCCTGCGTTTAGGTGCGTCTCTCCCTTGCCTTACCGGGACAATCTTTGCCTCATGAGCGGAGCAAAAGTGGTATTGACCGATTCAGGCGGCATGCAGGAAGAAACAACGTTTTTGAAAGTCCCCTGTCTCACCCTGCGGAACAATACGGAGCGACCGATTACGGTGGAAATGGGAACCAGCCGCTTGGTGGGAAACGATCCGGAAAAAGTCCGCCTGGGGCTGGAAGATGTTATGCAGGGCCGATGGCCCGAAGGGAAAGATATTCCCCTTTGGGATGGCAGGGCGGGGGATCGGATTGTGGGGATACTGCTTTCGGGGGAAATGGGGTTTTAAAGTTGCCAGTTGAGGGAACACGGCTGAATCCACCTTCGGGGCGTTTGAGGAGACGTTTCACGAAAGGGAAATGGCTTGAAAAATAATGCCATGAATGCAAATGAACGAAAAATCCTCAGCACCACCTGTTTCGGCCATTTTATGAGCCATTTCAATATGCTGGTGTTTCCGGCCCTGGTATTGCCCTTGACGGAAAAATATGGCATGGGACTGGCGCCGGTTCTGGCCCTGTCTTTCTGGATGTACCTTTTGTTTGGTGTGACGGCGTTACCATGGGGACTATTGAGCGACAAATTCGGTGCCAAACCGCTGCTGCTGACCTTTTACACGGGGGCCGGATTCTGCGGGTTGGCCGCCGGATGGTTTGTGGACGATCCCGGTATTTTTTCTCTCTGTCTGGCCGGGGTGGGTCTTTTTTCAGGAATTTATCACCCCGCGGGATTGGGATTGATCTCCAAGGGAATTGAGCGAATGAGCATGGCCCTGGGGTATAATGGCATGGCGGGCAATGCGGGTCTGGCTGCCGCCCCCATCCTGGCGGGACTCATCAATCATTTTTACGGTATTCAAACGGCGTTTTTCTTTCTGGGCGGGTGCAATCTTTGTGGAGCATTACTAATGGTTACGCTGCCCATTCAGGAGCCGGAAAAGAAAATGAAGTCGGCTGGGGACACGACGGGGCGGCTGGTTGTGGCGTTTGCCATTTTGTGTGTGGCCATGATGCTGGGCGGTGTGGCGTACCGTTGTGCCACTGTGGTACTCCCATCCTATTTTGAGCTCAGAAATCCAGGCCTTCTGGCGTATCTGGGAAGTCTGGACTGGTTCCCTGCCTCCCGCAATGTGGCGGCCACGGCCCTTTCTTCCCTGGTCTTTTCCGTTGGCATGCTGGGGCAGTATCTGGGTGGGCGGGTGGCCGAGCGGTTTGACCCGCGCCGGGGATACCTGGTGTTTCATCTGGTGGCACTCCCCCTGGCCCTGTTGATGGCTTACACTACGGATGTTCCGCTGTTGCTGGTTACCATCTGTTACATGTTTTTTCTGCTGGGCATGCAGCCCATCGAAAATACCCTGGTGGCATACCTGACGCCCGATCGCCTGCGACACAGTGCCTATGGTACTAAATTTGTCCTTACTTTCGGGGTGGGGTCGGTGGCTGTTTATGTGGTGGGATGGATCAAGACCCAATGGTCATTATCGGCGGTTTTTGTGGCCATGGCGGTGGTTTCGCTGTTGATCGTTCTGGATATTCTGCTGCTTATTTCGAGGACGAGGGAGATGGGAACGGGAAAACCAAATGCTATCGGACATTCGAGATAAACTTCGTTTAAACCATTCGGATATTCTTGAGTTGAATTTTATTCGAAGCCCGGGTCGGTTCGTTTTTCGGAGGCATTACCGGGTGGGTTTGCGGTCCCATATCATGGCGGTGTTGCGCCCGGAGGATGTGAAAAGGGAAAAGGGAGGGATCGTAAGGGATGGTGTGAGGTGGTTTCCGAAAGCAACGCCGGTGAAGATGCTGAGGGTTTTTCGAACACGATTTGACCGGTCGAAAGATGCCATGCCGGAATTGAAACGGGTAAAGGTGGTTGAAAAATATCTGGCGCCCGAGTATATGGCAATGTCCAATGAATTTCTGGTGGATTATCGCATCCATGGGAAATATGAAACGCTTCTCTGCGGTCTTCAGGAATATGTTGAAGGAGAGATCCTGGATCCCTGGGCGCTTTTGGAGCGACATTCTCTGTGGGCGCTTTTTTGTCGCATGGCGGACCGCGAAGAACATCGAACCAGGTTAAAGCAAGACCAGATTGAGAAATGGACTGAAACTGTACGAAGTAAGGCAGAGAAAGCCTTGGCGCAGATCAGAAATATGATTCGGGAAGCCTGTTTAATCCCCGATCTGGCGGGGGTTGGGAACCTGGTGCTGACGCCATCAGGGGGAATAAAACTGGTGGATATCAATAACATTTCCCAAGTGTCATGTGAGGCAGATATTTCCTGTGACGACAAGGGGTACCCGGTCTGCGACAAATCGGTGGAGGCCCTTTCACTCCTGGAACAGAAGCTTCTGGGTCGTTCAGTGGATAAAACAGATCCCGTGTATGGGGTATTTCTGGATACTGGTAGGATGAAAGAGGTTCAAGTGTTTGAGAAGGTGTTTCATCAGTCTAAGGGGTTTGCGGGATCGTCTTATCCGGTCTGATGAGAGAGGAGAAGAGATGATTGCGCAATTGTCGGTTCATCCCATCAGGGAGGGAACCAGCCTGGGTCGGTTTGTGAGAAAAGGCGTGGCGGTTATTAAGGAATCCGATTACCAATACGTAGGGGCGGGTCTTGTGCCCGCCCTTTCTGTATCTTGTGTGTACGTCCCTTTGATCAGGGCAGGCACAAGACCTGATCAGGGCAGGCACAAGACCTGCCCCTACGATGCGGGCCCTAATAAACAGCCGCGGCGCCGTCAAGGGCTTTGCCGGTGTTGATGCTGACGCCCTGGGCTTTCAGGATGATTTCAAGGGCTGACAGGAACAGGACCACGTTCCTGCGGCGGGATGCGTGACCCATAAGGCCGACCCGCCATACTTTACCGGCCAGATCGCCTAATCCCCCACCAATTTCCATACCGAAATCGTTTAAGAGGGCCTTTCGTACCTTCAAATCATCAGCGCCCTCCGGGATGCATACGGCATTCAACATGGGCAACCGCTCTCCTTCAGCCACCAGCATGGACAGGCCCATGGCCTCTACACCGGCCACCAGTGCCCGGTGATTCAACAGGTGTCGTGCAAAACGGGCCTCAAGCCCTTCTTCGGCAATGAGCCTCAGAGCTTCCCGCAGGGCATAGTTCATGTTGATGGGGGCCGTGTGATGATACTTCCGTT
>CAZPQA010000146.1:5334-6751 GCA_964588535.1 uncultured Desulfobacteraceae bacterium | reverse complement strand
ATGGTTTTATGGCGGGTTCCGTTTGATTCGGAAGAAATACAAACCACCATCGGCATCGTGCATATCCTGGAAGACCGGTGTAAGGGCTGCGGCTTCTGCATCGAATTCTGTCCCAGGCAAGTGCTGGAGTTTTCTACGCGGTTTAATACAAAAGGATATCATCCGCCATTGGTGGTAAAGCCGGATGATTGTGTGAACTGCCATTACTGTGAAATCATATGCCCTGAGTTTGCCATCTATTCGGTGGAAGACCCCACCACAATTCAAGAAGTGGTGGCGCCCGAAACGGAGACAACATGAGACCAGCAGTTCTGACCGGGGAGCATTTCATGACCGGAGACGTAGCCTGTGCCGAGGGGGCGCTGGCAGCCGGTTGCCTTTTTTTCGGGGGGTACCCCATCACACCAGCAACGGAGATAGCCGAGCATATTTCCGGCCGGCTTCCCGAAGTGGGCGGCACGTTCATCCAGATGGAAGATGAGATCGCGGCCATGGCTTCCATCGTTGGGGCATCCTGCGCAGGCGTTAAAAGCATGACCGCCACATCCGGGCCGGGATTGAGCCTGATGCTGGAGAATATCGGCCTGGCCATCTGCACAGAGACGCCCTGTGTGGTGGTGGATGTACAGCGGGCAGGACCTTCAACGGGGCTACCCACCCAGGGCGCCCAGGGGGACATGATGCAGGCCCGGTGGGGCTCCCACGGCCATTACGAAATCATTGCGCTCGCCCCTTCATCGCCCCAGGAGCTTTTCTACCAGACCATTGACGCTTTCAACCTGAGTGAAACCTACCGGATACCGGTCCTGATCATGACCGATGAAATGATCGGCCACCTGAGCGAGCGGGTGGTGATTCCCGAAGCCAAAGCCATTCATACCGTCTCCCGCCCAAGGGCCAGGGGACGGAAGGACCGTTTCAAGCCCTTTGAACCGGGCCCCAACGGTGTTGCGCCCATGGCCATTGCCGGTGAAGGCTACCGCGTCCACATAACGGGACTGACCCACGATGAACGGGGTTATCCCGACATGACGGTGGAAGGCCAGGAAGTCATGATGGACCGCATTGTGGGAAAAATCCAGAACAACCTGGAACATATCATTCAAACGGAAAGCTACCGGCTTGATGACGCGGAAATTGTGATCGTCTCTTATGGTGTTTCCTCAAGGACCAGTCTGGCCGCCGTGGATGAAGCCCGTGAGCAGGGCATCAAAGCGGGTCTTCTTCGCCTGATTACCGTATGGCCCTTTCCCGAAGAAAAGATTCGAGAACTCGCGGCACGGGTTAAAGGTTTTGTCACGGTGGAAATCAACCTGGGCCAGATCCATCTGGAAGTTGAACGGTCTGCCCGCGGCCAGGCGCCGTGCGTTCTGGTGGGGCATGCCGGGGGAACCATCATTACCCCTGAACGTGTTTT
>CAZPQA010000146.1:0-5234 GCA_964588535.1 uncultured Desulfobacteraceae bacterium | reverse complement strand
ATCGATTTCGACCGGGGGGTGATCTTAGGGAAATTCGTGGATATTGAACGACCCACCTGCATCGACCGGTACGACAGTACGTGCCGCCCTCCGGAACTCTTTAATGAAGAAAAGGCCGCCTGACATGACAGAGAAAAACCAGCCCTCCCAACGCCAGGAGATTCTATTTACCGGATTCGGCGGCCAGGGCATTGTTCTGGCGGGCCGCATACTTGGCGAAGCCGCGGTGATCGGCGACCACAAAGAGAGTACCCTGGTGCAGGCCTATGGCCCGGAAGCCCGGGGGGGTGCCTGCAGCGCCCAGGTGATCATTGCCAACGGCGCCATTCATTACCCGTATGTGAGACATCCTGATGTTCTGGTGTGTATGAGCCAAGGCGGTTTCGACAAATTTTTCAATGACTTGAAAGAAAACGGAACGCTGATGATTGACCAGGATCTGGTAAACCCTCACACGGTGCTACCCAAGGAGAATGATAATCCCTATTTTGCCATCCCCGCCACGCGCATGGCCGAGGAACTGGGCCGAAAGATGATGGCCAATATCATCATGCTCGGTTTTTTTACGGCTATCACCGGCGCCATTTCCGTAAATGCCGCACGGAACGCTGTAACCGAATCGGTTCCCAAAGGCACCGAAAAAATGAACATTAAAGCCTTCAGCAAAGGCTATGACTACGGCCTGGCCGTTCTCAAGGGCCGGAAAAAAAAGGCCTCTGGAAATAGGGGAGCCTGATAAATGAAACGTTCCAAAGATCGGCTGCATAGTGTGGTCATTGTAGGCGCCAACCCTGCCGGTATCGCTGCCGCTAACAAGCTGGGAGAACTGGGCATTCCGGTAACCCTGGTGGATCGGGAAGCAGACCTCAACCAGAAACTGGCGGCCCAACAATGGCGGTTGCCCTCTGGGGCCCCTTTCAACTTTGCCCATCGGCCCGGGCTGCTTCGCATCCTGAGAAACACTGAGATCCATTGCATACTGCCGGCTCGGGTGACCGGCATCAAACATTCGCCCCAGGGTTTTCGTATCCGCATCCAGCACCCCGAAACCTATGTGGATTCGGAGCAGTGTGTTTTGTGCGGCCGGTGCGCTGAGGTGTGCCCGGTTATCACTCCGGACGAACTAACGCCTATCCGGTTTGAGGGTCGCCATGCCCTCCCCGGAAGACCCGTCATCGACAAAAGAAAGGAACCGCTGTGTCAATCGAACTGTCCCCTCGGGGTTAACGCCCAAGCCTATGTGGCCCTGGCCCGCGCCGGTCGGTTCAAGGAAGCGTTTCGGGTGGTTCGAGAGAACAATGTTCTTCCCGGTATCTGCGGCAGGATCTGTACCCACCCTTGTGAAGAAGCATGCCGGCGCGGGGATCTGGATAACCCCATTGCCATTCGGGATATAAAACGTTTTCTGGCGGATTATGAAATCACCCAGGCCCATGAACCGGAACTTGAAAAAGCCCCTTCGAGAGCCGAACGCGTGGCGGTAATCGGCTCCGGGCCTGCCGGGCTGGCGGCGGCTGCGGAACTGGCACGACTGGGTTACGGTGTAACGGTATTTGAAAAGGAACCTGAACCGGGAGGGCTCCTGCGCTATGGCATCGGCGCCCATCGTCTGCCTCGTGAAATTCTGGATTATGACCTTCAGTATATTCGCCAACTGGGGGTTCAATTTGAAACCTCCCACCCGGTGGATTTACAAAGGGACCTTACGGCTCTCAAAAGAGATTTTCAAGCGGTGCTGGCAACCGTTGGGGCCTGGACGGACCGGAAACTGGGGGTTCCGGGAGAGGCGCTTGAGGGCGTGGACGGCTGTCTGTCGGTCCTGACCCGGCTCTATGGCAACAAAGGAGAAACGCCCGGCACATCTGAAACGGTTGAAGGAAGACCCCGTAAGGTGGCGGTAATCGGCGATGGCAACGCTGCCTTTGACCTGGCACGAACCCTTGTTCGCCAGAGAAACCAGGTGACCCTGGTGAGCTGGTTTCCGGAGGATCTGATTCCCGCAAGTCCCCATGAGGTTCGAGGCGCCCGGGAAGAAGGCATTGCCATCGTGGACGTCACCCGTGTTATTTCATTTGAAGGGGAAAACGGTTACCTGCAAAGCTTGCGGTGCCGGCCCACTATCCCCGGTGAACCTGATGCCAACGGTATCCCCTGGCCGGTTACAATTCCGGATTCGGACCCATTTGATATGGCCTTTGACCAGGCCGTGGTGGCCATCGGTCAGGTGGGCCCTTTTTCAGGCACGGATCAATTGGGAAAAAAAGATCCGGCATCAGGAATTCAAATTGGCCGGCATGAATGCTTTACCGTGGATGATCAGAGTCGGACACGGGTGGAAGGCCTTTATGCGGCGGGCGATGGGGTGACGGGCCCTACCACCGTTGTGCAGTCTATGGCATCGGGGCTGTCTGCGGCAAGATCCATACATGTGGCCCTCAGCCAAGAAGAAATTTCCGCCGAGAAAACCGGACGGCCCGCAGACAGGGATTACCCGGAAATCCCCAAAAACATTCCATCCCTTTCCCGACCCACCATGCCCGAACAGCAGCCTGGCGTGCGAAAAGACAATTTTTCGGAGGTGGCCATGGGGTTAAGTGAACCCCAAGTCCTTTTTGAAGCCGAACGCTGCCTTCAATGCGGCATCTGTTCGGAGTGCCGTCTTTGCTCGGATGTCTGTGAAGCCGTTGGTGCCATTCGTCACCAGGACCAAATGAGGGAAACCGTGGAACATGCGGGGGTGGTCATCATTGCAGATCCTTCCGTTGCTCCGCCTGTGAAGGGGGAGGATGTTATTCGGGCCTACGGACCCAAAGCCGCAAAACCGGATGTCAATGCCATGGTGGCACGCGGATTTGCCGCGGCAGCCCATGCCATGATTCTTCTGGAAGGGGGCTCCCAAAGGCCCAAAGGGCGCGGCGTGACCTTTTTTCCCCCGGATCCTGAGCTTTCCACGGAAATCCGTATCGGTGTGTTCGTCTGCCGGTGCAATGACTCCTTCGGATGGCTGGATGAGATGAACCGGCATGTGTCGGATTTGGCACAAACAGAGGGCATCGCCCATGCTCAGGTCATGACAGCTGCCTGTGTGCCTGATGGGGCCGCGGATATTCTGCGGTCCATCCGGGAAAAGGGCCTAACCCGGGTGGTCCTGGCCTCCTGCGTGTGCTGCCCCCATGATTTTATTTGCTCCGCGTGCACGGACCAGCGAAGCCGTCTCAAAAACGCCTTTTTTCGCGGCACGGGCATCAGCCGGGCCATGGTGGAGACCTGTAATCTAAGGGGCGAGGTGTTGCGGAACCTGCCGGATGACACATCCGGCGCCGTTAACAGTTTCAAAGGATTGATCGGTCGTTCCATCAACCGCGCCAGGCATCTGAAACCCCTTCCCGCCCCCATGCGCGATTACAATTTCACCACCGCGATCATCGGTGAGTCCGAAGCGGCCGTTTTCAGTGCTCAGACCCTCGCCTCCTCGGGATATGAGGTGTTCATGTTCGGGATGCAGAATAAGCCCCTCACAAAAACCCTTGAGCACCCCAATATTCATTGTTTTCGAGGTTCCCAAATTACGGCCATCGGCGGGACCCTGGGGGATTTTCAGATTATGGTGGAAACCGGTGATTTTGCACAGGTTATGCAGGTGGGCGCCATCATCCTGGGGGAAAAAGCCAGCCGCAGGGTGCCCTATGTCCACCAGGAAGGCCTTCCCAATACGGTTCTGACCGTAGACGTGCAGAAAAAAGGGGTTCCGGACATCCCATTTCATTACCCTGGGGCCACCCCCATTTCAGGCTTGTTTTTGACATCAACCCCCGGCATTCAGATTTCCCAGCGAAAGGCCGGATTGGCCGCTGCGGTACTGGCCGCCGCTGTCATGCCCAGAGGCCCGCGACAGAGCAAGGGCTTTACCGTGGTGGTGGACGAGCAGCGATGCCGCGGATGCGGGAGGTGCATTGAGATATGTCCATACCGGGCCGTTTCTTTTAACCCCAACGGGGTGGGTGGATGGCATGCAGTGGTGGATGAGGCCCTTTGCAAGGGGTGCGGTAATTGTATTTCCATATGCCCGTCCAATGCGGCGGACAGCCCTTATCGAAACCAGGAATATCTTGAGAGGGTGCTGGAAGAAGTGCTTCTGGCCCAAATTTAATTCATTTGGCAGGTATCATGACAGATCCCAAAATCATTCTTTTTTTGTGTAACTGGGGGCCCCATTCCGCCTATCAGGTTCTCCAGGATCAAGCAGCAATGATCCCCGGGGAAATTAAAATGGTGCGAATTCCCTGCACCGGCAGAATCAGCAAGGCCCTCCTCTTCAAGTGTTTTGAGATGGGTGCTAACGGCGTAGCACTGGTAGGTTGCAGCCCGGGAACATGCCGCTACGGCACCGGCACCACTAACGCTCGGGGCCATGTGGAAGATACCCGGAAAATTCTGGAACTGCTGGGTCTGGGAAAAGAACGCTTGCGTCTGGCTACTTTCCTGCCCGATGAATCGGAAGCGCTCCTTGAATTCCTTCAAATCTTCAGTGCTGAAATTGAGAAAATGGGTTCAAGCCCGGTGATACCGACTCCGGTTCCAAGACCTGAGGCGGACCGTGGTGAAGCCTTGCGACGTCTGGTAGCCCTTCACGATGTGTTTGCCTGCCAGGATTGCGGAAAATGTTCTTCCGCCTGTCCCCTGACCCTTGTGGGAAAACCCTTTTCTCCCAGAGCCACGGCCAATGCGGCCATTTCCGGCCAGATCTACTCCCCGTCCGTCCAGAATGATATCTGGTCCTGTCTCACCTGCGGCCTGTGCTATGAAAGATGCCCTTCAGCTGTGGATTTTTCACGATTTATCAGAGATCTGCGGGAAATGGTTGTGGAAAACAGGCTGGATACGCACGCGGTGCACGGAGGGTTTTTCCATTCGCTCATGCGGACCATGACCTCAGAAGATCTACAAATCAGGCAATGGGATTGGCTGCCCGACGACGTCACCATCGATAAGAAGAGCAAGATCCTCTTTTTCGGGGGGTGTGCACCTTATTTTGACCTGTTTTTCACGCGACACATTGGATTGAATACACGGGATATCCTTGTGGACAGCATCCGGCTGCTCAATTTCTTCGACATTCATCCCGCCATTCTGGAAGATATACGCTGTTGCGGCCATGATCTGCTCTGGTCCGGGGACAAAACCAACTTTTTGAAACTGGCGCGCCTGAATGCGAGGGCCATCGGGGAAGCGGG
>CAZPQA010000145.1:0-6770 GCA_964588535.1 uncultured Desulfobacteraceae bacterium | reverse complement strand
GAAAATGAGATTAAATGAGCCATCGGGGTTTCTCCTTATTCAATACGATTATTGAGAACAATCATAACAGGATCGCTGTTTTGGCGCATCGGCAACATACAACGTAAAATGAGTGGTGGTCCAGTGATAAAAGACACGGCTTCAAATCTCATTTGATCAGGGTCCAAAAAACCGGATGATAAGGTTCCATAACGCCATTAAAACCATCCGGATCCCGGCTTCTTCAGGAAAAAAAGCCTTGTAGCAAAGTTCATTTCCTTCTGGTAGGGTAAGCACAAAGGAAGGAGACATGATTATGACTGAACCGACCATGAGAACAGCCGCCGGCCACGGAGTGAAAATTCAGCTGGCCCAATGGGGCGATGAGGGCAAGCCAATCCTCTGCATCCACGGCATTACGGCCAACTGCCGGTGCTGGGATGTGATGGCATCCAACCTGAGCCCTGATCACCGTGTCATTGCCATGGACCTGCGCGGAAGGGGCCTTTCGGAGAGCCCTGATTCGGGATATTCCATCGAACATCACTGCAAAGACATCCTGGCGATCCTGGACGATATGGACCTTGAAAAAGTGGTGATTATGGGGCACTCCCTGGGCGCGTTTATCGCCACAGCTTTCGGAGCTCAGCATCCGGAGCGAGTGGACCGCATCATCCTGGTGGATGGGGGAGGAAAATTATCGCAAATTCAGATGATGAAGGTTTTCAGGGGAATTAAACCGTCACTGGACCGCCTGGGCCGGATCTTCCCATCATTTGAAGACTATCTGGACCACATGAAAAACGCCCCGTTTTTCAAAGAGTGGACCCCGGTCCTTGAAACCTATTACCAATATGAGATCGAAAAAGTGGATGGTGGGGTTCGTTCCAGCATCAATCCCGCGCACGTCCAGGAAGAGCGTGAAAACCTGGGAAAGATGGACGTCTCTCAATTTTATGAGACAATCTTCTGTCCGATGCTGATCCTTCGTGCTACGGACGGGATGGTGGCCGAAGACGACCTTCTCCTGCCCCAGGATGTGGCCGAAACGATGATTCAGAAAATTCCCTTTGCCCGATATGTGGACATACCGGGAACCAATCATTATTCCATTGTTTTTGAACCCAATGGGATAAGGGATCGGGCCATCCGGGAATTTTTAAAGAAATAGGGACTGCAATTATTTTCTGAGGAGTTCCTTATTTCTCTTTCGACAAATAGGACAAAATTGCACTCTTATGCCGGTCAACATAGGCACAGCTGGGCTCTGCCCCGCAAGCCCGGCATTTCAGGTCGTAGGCAGAGTTGATGGTCCCGCATTGGGGACAGGCATAGTGTTCAAGCATCTCCTCATACCATTGGGCGTATCCAACCGCTTTGATCCGCTCCTGGGCCTCCCACAGCTCAATCCTATGGGGTCTCTTTTCCTTGAATGCGCGTAATTCATCACAGGGGTATTCTTCGCATTCCACGCAAAAATCGATGCCTCGCTCTTTGGCACAGTCAACCATTTTGCATTCGTTCTTGCAGAAGTAACTGCGCTTTTCCGAACGGCACCCGTGACATTCCCATACATCAGACGTCGTGCCATAAACGTCTGCAACGGCTTTCAGCCTTTGTGGTTCTGCTTCTGCTGTACCGATAAATAGCGTACAGGCTGGACAAAACAGCCCGCAAACGGCGGTGAGTTTCTTATCCGGGTGAAAATCGTTTTTTGTTTTCATTAGTCCTCCAAGATTGAGCGGGATTTGAAACAGCTTCTGCATATAGATTTGCTGCAAAAAGAGTTTACATTTTTTACTTCAAGGTTTATCCAGTAACCGTTGAACACCTGAATCGATCAGTTTTACAGGAGGTATATGCAATGGCAACACACAAGGTTATCATATTTAAGCCTTTTCCCTTTGAGGTGGGGCAAAGAATTCATATTGACGGGGGTCCTCGAGGGGGAGACTGGGAAGTCATTGGTGTGACCGAACGCAAAGTAAAACTTCGATGTCCCGTCTCTTTCAAAGAATTTGATTGGGACAGGTTCTGCTATTTTTCCGAAGAACAGGACAGAGTTGAATGGCCGCGACGAGACTGAGGGCTCCCTCGACGTTAGCCCCGGAGATGACAACTATTCTGACTCCCGCTGAGATTGTTCGGCAAAGGAGTTAAATCGACGGGCTTCGTTTTCATTGCCATTCAGCTCATAAATCATGCTGATTTTTTGATAATTATCCGTACGATTTTCCGGGATTTCCTGCACCAGCCCAAGGTACAGTTCCAGAACGTTTATGGAATGATCTCCCGTCTCTAAGCTCATATCCGCATATTTCTGTTTGATAAGCGGATCAATTTTGCTTCCGCAGCCCTGGCATCTGTTGATGATTTCAGAGTATTGCTTTCGCGCTTTTTCTTTTGACCCGAGTGCTTCATGTGTCTTTGCAAGAGCCAGAGCAATGGTCTCGTCCCAGCCACGAGAATCGAGGTAGTCCAGGTAATGGGATTCAGCGTCATCATACCGGCCCGCATGGAACAGCGTTTCACCCATCAGCAGATGAATTACCGGGGAATCGGGCAGCGGATCGGGGCAGTTCATAAGCAATTGTTGCGCCTCATGGAACTGTTTGTTTTTCCAGTAGATTTCACACAACGGCGGATAGGCCCTGATTGCTTCGGGATGGTTGTTTAAAAACCCTTCCAGCAGATGACGACCCTCAGAATTATTGCCAAGATTCAGATGGGCGGTCGCCAGCTCGAGCTGAATATAGTCTCCAGATGAAGAATCGGCTTCCAGGGCACGGGTCAACAGCGTGACGGCATCTTCAAAAAAACCCTGGTTCAGTTTAACATACCCCTCCCTGAACGAATCCCCATAGCCAAGATAAATTTCCTGCTCTGTCTTGGGCAATGTGTTGACGAGTGCGGTGAAATATTCCGCTCCAGACTCTTGAAAAACGAATTCCCCCGGGTTTTCCGAAATTTTCTCAAAAACAGATATGCCTGATGCTTCCTGCGAGATGTGATGAGCATTTACCCTCTCCAGCTGCTTCTCAATCTCAGTGGCGAGCTGTCTGTCCTGGACCAGTTCCAGCGCAAGCCTCAGAAGTTCTTCGGCCTCTTTGTGGAGGCCGGCCTCGTTCAGGCTCTCTGCAGTCTTGTGATGTTCCAGGGCAAGGGCATCTTTGCATTGGACAATTTTTTCCGCCATGCGATCTCTGGCCCCAGGGGTTTCCGGAGTTTTTTTCGCCAGTTTAAGCAAAGCTTTTTCATATTCAAGCATGGCGAAACCGTATTCGCCCGCTTTGGAAAGTGCATCTGCGTTCTTTTCAATCTCGTGGTACGGTTTGCCGGTAAATAGACGGGAAAATTTCATGAAATAGTTACTCTCTTTGGGTTAAAATTGGTAAAAACTCCCAGTTCATGTCCGGTTCGGTCGTTGATGAACCGGGCGGCAAGTATCATCCCCACGCGGTGGGTCATCCTGAGGGGCCAGGGGTTGTTCATGTCGATGGTGACGTAGATCTTTTGACCCATGGATCTTTCGATTAACCCCTGAATGACTTTCAAACCGATGTCCTGGTTCCGGAACTCCGGATCTACTGCCGTATAACCTCGCTCCAGATACCCTGAAAGATCGAGTCCGGTTTTGGCTTCGATCTTTTTCCGGTAACGCTCTTTGGGATATTTATGAGTGGAAGTGCCGACCACCCGGTCCTCATGAATGGCGTAGCCGATGATGAGGGCTTTTTGGAGGTTCTCTCTTATCCAGGAAGTGCCCACGCCGCCGCTTAGCGCCACAAGATCGCTGATCTGATCCAGAACGGTTTCAGGTGTTTCATCCGGTGGGGTGAAGCAATAACGGACTTCCATACTGGGGTTCCCGGCATTTTGAAATCCGCAATCCGCAATAAAAAATCAAGCGCAGTCGATCATGCCCATGATCTGCGAGGTTTCAAAGCCTTTGAGATGCAGTGCTCCGGAACGACAAGATGCCACACAGAGACCGCACCCTTTGCACAGGGTGGATTCGATCACGGCCTTGCCCGTTTTTTCATCCATCCTGGGAGCCGAGTAGGGACAGATGGAGACGCAAACCCCGCAACTGCTGCAGTTGAGCGGATTTACTTCTGCAACCGTACCGCTCACGGGCAGGCTTTTGGCCGATAAAAGTGTGATGGCTCGTGCGGCGGCGGCTTGGGCCTGTGCGATGCTTTCGTCGATGGGTTTGGGCGAGTGGGCCAGACCACAGACAAACACGCCGTCGGTGGCGAAATCCACGGGTCGAAGCTTCACATGGGCTTCCATAAAAAAGCCGTCTTCGTTCTGGGCGACCTTGTAAAACCGCGACAGGGGATTTTCTTTTTCGGGAACAACGGCGGAGGCCAGCACCAGAAGGTCCGAGTGAATGATCATCTCTTTTCTGAAAACCGTATCCGTAAACCCGATCTCCACTTCCTGGTCCCGCGGTTCTATCTTAAGCCCCTTTTCAAAGTTGTAGCGCACAAAAGAGATGCCCCGGGTTCTCGCTTCCCGGTACAGGTCTTCCCTGAGTCCGTAAGGTCTCATGTCCCGGTAAACCACATAGATGTGCATATGAGGGTTTCGTTCTTTGAGTTCCAGGGCGCTCTTGATGGACTGGGTACAGCATACTTTGGAACAGAAGGGTCGCTCGGGAATACGGGATCCGTGGCACTGGAGAAAAACGGCGGTACCAAGGCCGTTGAGCTGGCTGTCCCCTCTGACGAAGCCTTGCTGTAATTGAAGACCGGTCATTACCCGCGAAGATTCAATGAGGGCAGGATCTTCAGGACCATGCTCCGTTGCTCCGGTTGCCATGATGGTGACGCCGTGTTCCAGGGTTCGGCTTTCCTGTCCTTGCATAATGGTGGTTTTGAAGTTACCCACAAAGCCTTCCACTTCGGTAATCTCGGCGCCCGAACACACCTCAATGTCTTCCGCCGCTTCCACCTCCTGAATCAGGCCGTTAAGATAACCCTGAATATCCTCTCCCCGCCATGTTTCGTGCAGGGATCGGGCGTTTCCCCCCAGTTTGCCCTCACGCTCCACCAGATAAGTGAAATATCCCTGTTCAGACAGGTTTTTGGCCGTCTCCATACCGGCCACCCCGCCACCGATCACCAGCGCGTTCTGGTTGACGTTGAGTATCGGCTCCGGCAAAGGTTCCAGCAATCCCGCCTTGGCCACCGCCATCCGCACAAGATCCTTGGCTTTTAGTGTGGCGGCCTCGGTATCATCCTTGTGCACCCAGGAACACTGGTTCCGGATGTTGACCATTTCAAAGAGATATTTGTTGATCCCAACGCTGGCAAGGGTCTCCTGAAAGAGCGGTTCATGGGTTTTGGGCGTACAGGCGGCTACCACCACCCGATTAAGCCCTTGCTCCTGGATGACCTCACCCATTTTGACCTGGGTATCCTGGGAACAACTGAACAGATTTTGCTCGGAAAACACCACGCCGGGCAGTCCCTTTGCGAATTCAACCACCGCCGGTACATCCACGACACCGGCGATATTGGTGCCGCAGCAGCATACGAAAACACCGATACGCGTCGCATCCCCTCTGATATTCCGTTCCTCCGGAATTTGGGCTTTCCGGGTCAAAGACCAACGGGCCTCGGAAAGGAGACTTCCGGCCACCCCTGCCGCGGCACTGGAATCCACCACCGACGAGGGAATATCCTTTGGTGCCTGACAGGCGCCGCAGGCAAAAATACCGGGAGTAGCGGTTTCCACCGGCTTAAAACTGCCGGTAGCTACATAATTATAATGGTCCAGCGCCAGCCCCAGTTTTTCGGCCAGAGCCCGTCCCTCGGCCGTGGCGCCGAGCCCCACGGACAGCACCACAATGTCAAAGGCCTCTTCCACATTTTGGCCTATCTCATCCATATAGCGGATCATGTTCATGCCGGACTCTTTATCCGGAACGATATGGGTCACCCGCGACTTCACAAACCGAACGCCCGCCTCATCTTTGGCGCGGTTGTAATATCGCTCAAAGTCTTTTCCGTTGGTGCGGATGTCCATGTAAAAGATGGCTGTATCCAGATCGCCGCCGGCGTGCTCCTTGGCCAGCATGGCCTCTTTGACGGCATATGTACAGCAAACGCCCGAGCAATACCCGTGGCCTTCCAGATGTTCATCCCGGCTTCCGATGCACTGCAGCCAGGCAATTTTTTTGGGTTCCTCTTTGTCCGAGGGACGTACCAAGTGCCCGCCATAGGGCCCGGAAGCGGACAGGATGCGCTCAAACTCAAGACTGGTGACCACGTTCTTGTTTTTGCCATATCCGTAGGTATCGTGATCCGCGGGATTGTAAGCCTCACCGCCGTCGGAAACGATTACCGCACCCACGTTTAGATCAATATGCCGTTCCTTGTCTTCATAGTTAATGGCGTCGGCGGGACAGACCTCTTCACATTTTCCGCATTTTCCCTTGGTTAGTTTAATGCAGTACTTCGGATCAATGGCATATTTCAGGGGAACGGCCTGAGCATATTGCACATAGATGGCCTTCCGTTTTGCCAGCTTGGCATCATATTCGTCGGGTACCTTTTTGGGGCATTTTTCCGTGCAGGCCCCGCAGGCAATACATTTATCCATATCCACATAGCGGGGGTGTTGCAGGATGCTCACCTCAAAATTTCCCACTTCCCCTTTAAGGGCGGTAACTTCTGAAAGTGTGAGCAACTCGATGTTGATGTGCCGGCCGACCTCGACCAGTTTCGGTGAGATAATTCACATGGCACAGTCATTTGTGGGAAAGGTCTTGTCCAATTGGCTCA
>CAZPQA010000144.1:0-6785 GCA_964588535.1 uncultured Desulfobacteraceae bacterium | reverse complement strand
TGAGGGTTCTGAGACGATAAATGAGACGCTTACAGATAATCAATGTGTGAGCAAAGCGTTGTTTAAAGGCCATGGATCTTGCTATGATGACACCTTGGCGCAAATCATCGATGATCTGCTGGAACTCCCGTTCCCGTTCATCGATGCGCGAAAAGAGAAGGCGGAAATCCTCGTGGGAACGGGCCAGGGAAACCAGAAAGATGGTTTCCACCAGCAGCGGGATAAAATCCGGGTTGACTTTCACCAGGACTTCAACTGTATCCGCATCCACCGCGTCCATACCCGCGCTCTCCTCGGCCAGGAGACGGAGCTGTTTCAGCCAGGTTCGGACGGAGATGCCGTCCTCGGCTGATAATTCCACCTGCCTCAGCAGGGTTTGAAGGGTGGACTGCAGCGCCGTCACATCCAAGGCCACGGGTTTGATGTGAGCGTTGCCCTGAAACCTGGCAGCGATCTCTTCCCCGATGCCGGCAAGTTTCGTTTCGGCCATCCTGATGTTGTCCGAAAATTTTACCAGCAAGTCTTCCGGCCACACCAGAAGATTGATGGCCCAGGTAAACAAAACCCCGAGAAAGATTCCCACCAGTCGCTCCGTTGGCGGCGCCAGGCTGGTCATAGCAGCCAGATCGTGAATGGTGGCCACCAGATAGCAGAGCCCCGCCTGACAGCCCATGTAAGCAGAACCGGGACGTCCTCCCCAAATATAGGCAAAAACAAATATCACACCAAAAATGGAGATACAGAGCACCCAGGTGGATTCCACCTGAAATCCTAGGAACACGTAACCGGCCGTGGCCCCCACCAAGCATCCGAGGAATCGCAGAAACCCTTTGTGGGTGGTACTCATGAGGTCCAGTTGCAGCACGGTAAACACCGCCACCGACATATTGAGGGCACCCCCCGGGATTTCCGCCCAGAACCAGAACCAGAAAACGCAGACAATGCCCAAAGCTCCCTTGATGGCGTATTTCATGGATGGGATATGGATGGCGCGGACGCGGCCCAGAAAATCGAAACGATAGAGGTCGGTATTCTCATCATCAAAACTGCCTCTGTCCTTCGAAACCGCGGCCACCTGGCTTACCGAGTCTTCCCGGGTTGTGAAGGTCAAATCGTCAACGATCCGACGGAGCAGGTAAATCAGTTCCAGAAAAACCAGGAAATCCAGTACGCCATAGTCCTCCTTTCGACCTTGGGCGAGAATCTTTTTATATTTTGACTCCAGTGAGTTCAGGTCCTGTTTAATGTCTTCCGCCACAGGGTCTCGTCCACCCAGGGACCAGCCTTCGGCTTTGGACAGTCGACTCAGGTTTTCCAGAAGCCCTTCCATGGCCCTCCGGTGTTGTTGCGGGTATACGGGTTCCTGAGCCTGGTGAGACAATCCCCCGTAAAAAGCATAAAAATCCTCGATACGTCGGGAAAGCCGTTTGAAAAGAGCGTCCATGGCGCTCAGATCGCCTTTCAGCAGCTTGGTTTCCATGGACGCGTCCTGCAACAGGCTCTCGATCTTGCGCGACTCCCGGATTAATTGCTGGTAGGTTGCTTCCACCTGTTCAGGACTGTAGCGGCATTCAAGGTATTGACGGACGATCTCCCGGATCCATTGAAAAACCCCCATTCGATGATGTTCAAAATCATGTTTCAGTATCTCGTAGGCGTAGTCCGGAAAAAGAACCACATTGACCAACAACGAAACCAGCACGCCCAGAGTGATGGCCGCCCCCCGATGAACCGTGATATAGACGGTGATATCCGGCTGGGTCATGCCCACCATAGAAATCAGGACGGCGTTCATGACGAAATAAGACCAGAAATAGCCGTTCCGGACTGTAACACCCAGATAAAAACCCAGAACCGAAAGGGAGAAAAATGCAAGCGTATAGGTTAAATGCTGCTGAAGAAACAGCCCCGTCAGCACCACTGCCAGAAAACAGCCGCAGCAGGCGCCCCCGGCCCGCATCCAGCCTTTTCGAATGGAGGCCGCCACATTGGGCTGCATCATAATCAGGGTGGTAATGCCGGCCCAGTAGGCTTCCTTTAGATCGAGGTAATAGACAAGCATCACCGACATAACGCACGCCAGGCCCGTTTTGAGGGCAAGGCGGGTCTGGCGGGTGCCCCATGCGAAATCATGAAGGGTGGCGGATAGATCAGTGCGGATCAGCCCGAAATGGTCCCGCAGGGTCATGGGGTACCGTTCTTTTCCGATCCCAGCAGGATCAGCGTACGGACGTCCGCTCCCATGCGGAACTGAACGTCCGACGGCGGGTCCACGAGTTTGATCCGAACAGGAAAACGGTACTGGAGCCTGATCCAGTCGATGGTGGGGGATATGTAGGGGAGAGCGCCCTGAGGTTTGTCGCTGCGGCTGACGCCCGTGCCGATGCTGGCCACCCTCCCCTCGAAAATGCGTGAGGGATACAGGTCGCATTGCACCCATACTTTCTGCCCGGGCTTGATTTTACCCACGTGGCTTTCCTTGTAATTGGCCTCCACCCAAATTTCGGTGGTTTCCACGATGCCAAACATGGGTTCTCCCACCACCGCGTAATCCCCGGGCCTGATGTACATGTTGTTGACGTAACCGGGGTTGGGAGCGCAAAGCCGGCACATGGACAGATCATATTCCGCTAGAGCGACCCGGGCGCGGCTGGCATCGATAACGGTCGCCTGTTCGGCCACAGCCGCCATCCAGTATTTGACGTTTTCCTTGGCCTGGGTTAACCGGATGGTAGTGTTATCCAATTCCGTTTCAACATCCTCATAAGCTTGTTTGCTCACCGCATTTTCCCGAACCAGTTCTTTAAAGCGATCCCGTTTCTTCACGGCCAGCTTGAATTCGGCGGTGACGCTTTTGAGGGTTTCCCGGGCCATTTCATATTTAACTTCCGTTACCTTGAGCTGGGCCTGGTCCTGTGCCAGGGTAGCCTTATGCACATCCAAAACAAGCCGGTAAGGATATTCCTCCAATTCAATCATCAACTCTCCCTGCTTGACAAGGGCGTTGTTTTGAACATGAACGGCCTTCACGTGTCCCTTAACCCGGGGGCTTACCGCCGCCCAGTTGGCTCGAATGTAGGCATTGGATGTGTAGACCACGACCTCATGGAAAATGATGGCAACAACGATGCAGACTGCAACAAATAGGAGGAAAAAGAGAAGAAATTTTCGAGGCTTTTTCATTTTCCGGCGGACTGGTAAATGTCCACCATTTTCTGTCCGCCAACGTATTCAGTGGATTCACAAACGGTGATGCTTTCCATTTTCTGGGTGATTTCCTTAATGCGATCGCACTGCTTCTTGACTTCCTGAAGGCTTTCCATATGGGGATTTTCCTTCATGGCTTCATTCAGCAGCAGATACATATGCTGTAACGGCTGATTGATTTCGTGACATGTGGCACCGGCGATCTCAAGCACCCCTTCCAGCTTTTCCCGGCCCAGTTGTTCCTGCTGGGCTCGGTGCCGGTCGGTGATATCGCGGGCCATGGCGATCAAGCATTCTTCTTCCCCATAAGTGATGGCCTCAACGGACCAGAGCATCTGCCGGATTTCCCCGGATTTCATGCGAAATTCCACTTCCATGTTACGAATAATTCCTTTTCCGCTGATAATCTTGACCATCTCAGCCCGTTTCTGAGGATCGACCCAGATACCGGCATCAACCGAGCTCCGACCCACAATCTCCTCCCGGGTATAGCCTGTGGCTCGCAGAAAGGCCTCGTTCACGTCCACATAAAAACCTTCCAGGGTGGAGATGACGAACCAGTCGGGACTGGAGCGAAAAGCTTTTTGAAACTTGTCCTCAGAAATGCTGAGCGCTTCCCGGGCATACACACAGTCGGTATTATCCATGAAATACCCCAGGACGGCTTTCCGTCCCTCGTAATTAATGGATATCACGGTCTCGATGATCCACCGGATCTCGTTCTGCTTTGTTGAAATCCGATGTTCATAGGGGTTCGAAAGTTGACCCTTCAACATCTTAATGGCATTTTCCCGGACGAACTGTTTGTCATCCCGGTGCACAATTTTGAGCGAATTCATGTTGGTAATCTCAGATTCATTATAACCTGAAATTTTCTGGAACTCGGGATTTGCGAAAACAAATTTTCCATCTTGAATAATGAAGATGCCGATGGGTGAATTCACGAATATGTTGTCAAAAAATTCATGGGGCCCTTCAAAATCGGCTTGGAAAATCTTCTGGATATCGGGATGTTGCTCAATTGCCCTCAAAAACTGACCGGTGCGACGTCCCAGGCGGCGATGGAGTATGGCGGTGACTCTCCACAGGATCCCATATCCGTTTTCATGGTCGTCATCCATAAGCCGGATAAGATCTCTGCCGGGGATGGCAATGACCTCAGTGGGTTCCACGCAGACGGCTGTGGAGGAATAGCTTGCACCGGGAATCAGCGCCGACCAGCCGAATGAAAAACCCGCCTTCATGGCGCCAAGGGAAACGCTGATATCCTCAGAAGCATCCACTTCCAGAAGCACTTTTCCTTCCTTCAGCATGTAAAACAGATCCGCATCATCCCCCTGCTGAAATACAATATCCCGTTCGCCAAAAACGCGCAACTCTAATAACGGGACCATTTTTCCCAACATGGCATCACTCACGTGTTCCAACAGTAAGATTTTCCTCAAATCATCAAACGCAATCATATTATGGTCTCCGCCTCACTTTTAGGTGAAAATAAAAATCAACACAAGGAACAGGGTTGATACACCGGCGCCGATCCCGATGGGCACAGTTCCACCCATCATATCCGCATACAGGTTCATTTTTTTCATCCTTAACCGTTCTCCCCGAAGCCCCATGAGAACCCATATACTCACCATCACGATCAGGGAGAGTCGTGCGACGATGTCTTTAGAAACAGTGCAAAGGGTTCCGACAATACCTTTTATGAAAACACGGTCACAAAACCGGTTCAACCCGTTTAGAAAACGATCGAAAATAAGGAAGAAAACTTTTCCCCCTTTGCGGTAAAACCAATCCGCATCCAGGTTAATGCACCGGATTTCCGCCGGGTAAATGCCGGCCCGCAAAAGCAGTGTAAACGCCAGTGCCGAGAAGAACAGAAGCTGGGTCTGTCCCACCACATGGGGCGCCGTGTAGGGGACATAATCCACGGGATATGGGAGCAGGGCATACAAAGGAGCGGGATAGGTGCCGATAAAAATGCACAAGAACGCCGCGATCCCCATGGCCAGCAGCATGTGGATGGGTGCCTCTTTCGGCCGCAAGCCCGAATCATGTGAAAAAAAGGCAAAATAGGGAATCTTGATGCCCGCGTGGTGAAACACACCAGCGGAGGCAAAAAGCAGAATAAACCAGACAATTCGCATGTGCCCGCTCGCAGCAGCATCCATCACCATGGATTTGCTCACAAAACCGCTGAAAAGCGGAAATGCGGATATGGAGGCGGCACCCACCATGCAGAATATGCAGGTGAGCGGCATGGTCCGGTACAATCCGCCCAGGTCCGTCCCGTTGATTTTTCCCGTCCGGTACATGACCGCACCCATGCTCATGAACAGAAGCCCTTTGAACAGGATGTCATTAAAGGCATGGCATACGGCGCCGTTAATGGCCAAGGCTGTCCCGATACCAATACCGCACACCATGAACCCCACCTGGTTCACCAGGCTGTAAGCCAGGACCCGCCTCAAATCATTTTCAATGACGGCATAAAAGATGGGGAATCCCGTCATAACAGCCCCGATCCAGATGAGGGCCTCGGTACCGGGGAAACCGCGCGCCAGGGCATAGACCGCCACCTTGGTGGTAAAAGCACTCAGAAAAATGGTACCGGTGATGGTGGCTTCGGGATAACTGTCCGTGAGCCACGGATGAAACAGGGGCCAGGCACAATTGAGGCCGAATCCCAGAAAGATGAGGTAACTGCCCAATCCGTTCAGCCCCAGGTAATCAAATTGAATGGAACCGGTCTGGTTGACATGGATCACGATGCCCGCCAGCAAACACAAACCGCCTGCCGCATGAACCAGCAGGTACCGGTACCCCGCACCCAGTGCGGCTTCCGTCCGGCGGGCCCAGATCAGGAAAATGGAACATACGGTCAACATTTCCCAGAAAATGAAAAAGCTGAAGAGATCACCAGCAAAAATCGCCCCCAGGGCGCTTCCCGCATAAAGAAGACCCGCCATACACTGAAGATTGTCTTTCACATGGAGGGCGTAAAGGATAGCGATAAAACTGATGAGGTGAAAAACATAGGCGAACAGCAGGCTGAGTTTGTCCACCCGTCCCAGAACCAGGTGGTAGTCCAGAAAATCGAAGCTGAAATGCGTCCCCTCCCCCAAATAAAGCAGGTTCAAAAAACCGATCACGGGAATCAGCAGCATCCAGGCACTTCTGAAACGTCCAGGGATTACAGGGAGCAGCAATGCGCCCACAACGAAAATAAGTACCGGAGGAACTGCATCAGTCATAGTAGTCCTCGTCTCTTTTGACCAGGGGCCGCAGAAAGTATTTCGCCACAATCACCAGTACCACGCAGGCCACAAACCCATAGACCGCAAAAAACTCGGGCCAGGCTTCCCATCCGAAATGAGGATGCTTGTGGAGCAAAAACTCGATCAGCAACAGCACCACCAGAGACACGTAAAAACAGCCCAGCAGGATTTTGACGTTTCTGGGGTTATCAAACAGGTATTTTTTTTCCGGGTTCCCCTGATCACTTGATTCAGGTTCGGGCTCTTTCATTGGTTTTTCTCCAGTAGGGGCAGGTCTTGTGCCTGCCCTTTCAACGG
>CAZPQA010000143.1:0-6926 GCA_964588535.1 uncultured Desulfobacteraceae bacterium | reverse complement strand
CGGTTCCACTTGTGGGTCGCATTCACGGCACTGTAAATATTTCCCGAATACCAGCCCACTTCAAAAAAGGCCAGAATCCCGCCCAACACGTTCTGATCATGGTTAAAGGCTTCCACGGTGGCCCAGATAAACAAGCCGTTAAGTAAAAACGATATCAACGCATCCTTATAACGGGACACATACACATGACCGAGCCCGGGCAGAATCGCCATAACGCCTGCCGTCGTCGGGTCTTTGTACGGGAGATCTTCGCCTTTGAGGCTTTCCACTGAAAGTCTTCGGGCCTTTTCAAACAGGGGGCTTTCCACTTCCACCCGCTTGAAGTCTTCGGATGCCTCCCGCCAGCGGTTTTCCTGCATTCTCGTCCAACCCAGCCGGTAAAGGGCCTTGTTTCTCAATGAAGGTGAAGGGTATCGTTTCAGCACCTCATCATAAAAGCTTTCCGCCTTATCAAATACGCCCTCTTTGTAATAGGATTCCCCGGTTAGAAAAAGTGCCTTTTTTGCCATGGGACTGTCTGGATCAGCCCGATAGGTTTTGGCAAAAACATTTCTGGCATCAATGAACTTGCCATCGTCAAGATAACACAGCCCGATGAGTTCACGGGCCAAAGAAACCCGCCTGTCATTGGGGAAAAAATAGATAAACCGTTCATATTCACTGATGGCACGGCCGTAATCGCCCTTTTCCATAAGACTCCGGGCGAATTCAAACTGCCCATCAGCATCAATGACAATCTGTCCAGCGAATACCGGACGAGGCACCCAAAGGATAACCAGCGCCAGCAGTGATAGAAAACAAACGTTTCTAGCGATTTTGAGATTGCGACTTATTTTTGTACCACCAGAAATCATTATTCTCGATTGGGTCAATGATCTTTCCCTTCCCGTTCCGATTTTTCACCGGAGACACGGCCCACTCATCCCCCTCATGGATCAACCGGTCAACGGTCATCAACCACCCCATCACCAGGCCATGTTTTTTGAACGCCTGAACGCTGTAACTGGAGCAGGTAGGCTCACTGGGGCACCGGTCTCCATCCACCGCCGAAATATGCTTGGAAAAAAAAGATGCCAGCCAGACCCCGATATTGGTTTCGGAATGACCTTTATGCGCTTCCCTTTGCGAGGTCCCCTGCTCTGCCACCATCTCAAAAGGATCGGCGTATGCTTCTTTTTTGGAACCCGGCCCCAGAAGACAGAAAACCATAAGGACAACGCCCAATGTCATTCGACTATTCATCTTTCCTTACACCTTAAACCTGTCCCGAACCCTAATGAACCCACCGGAATAAGTCAAGATGTTCAAACAAAAGACCGATATTTCTTGACCTGAAGCCGCTTCGCCATTATTCTATACGGAGTTTAAATATTTTATCCGAAATCAATTTTTTCGGCAGTCTGTTTTTTCAAGAAAAAACACTTTCACTGATGAATATTTCTGCCGGCTTTGTTTTTCGATTAAGGAGATGCCAAAATGGCTTGGGACTGGGACAAATTGCAGGAGAAGAAAAAAAGACAACCGGGTGGGGAATCCGGAGGTCCTCCAGGAGTGGAAGAAATCTTTGAAAAAATCCGTGGCGCCCGGAAAAAGTTTCCCGGCGGCTCCTGGATTATCATTGTGGTGGTGGTGCTGCTCTTTCTGGGCTCCAGCTGCTTTTATACAGTGGCTGTGGATGAGGTGGGTGTCATACAGCGATTTGGGAAATATGTGAGGACAGCCCAACCCGGGCTCGGTTTTAAAATGCCCCGGGGTATTGAAAAGGTGACCAAGGTCAAGGTACGATACGTTTTCAAAGAAGAGTTCGGTTTCAGAACCCTTCAAGCCGGCGTCAAGACCCGCTACGCCTCATCGAGTTCCTACCTAAATGAATCCCTCATGCTGACCGGTGACCTGAATGTTGCGGTGGTACCCTGGATTGTCCAATACCGCGTCAAAGACCCGTTCAATTATCTTTATAAGGTTAACCACGTAAGGAAAACCTTCAGGGACCTGGCCGAAGCCAGCATGCGCCTGGTGGTAGGTGACAGTTCCATCAACGAAGTGATCTCCAAGCGCGAAGAAATTGCGGGAAAAGACAAGGTCCTGCTGCAGAAATTTCTCGATGAAGCAGAAACTGGGATCAAAGTCGTGAACGTTGAGATGAAAAAGACCAATGTGCCTGAACCGGTGCAGCCTTCTTTCAACGAAGTGAACCAGGCCATCCAGGAAAAAGAGCGCATGATCTACCAGGCCAAGGAAGCCTACAACAAGGTGATTCCGGCAGCAAAGGGAAATGCTGAAAAAACCATCAAGGCCGCGGAAGGCTACGCCATGGATCGTGTAAACCGTGCAAAGGGTGACGCGGCGCGCTTTACCGACATGTACCAGGCCTATGCCAAATCGGAAGATGTGACCCGCAGACGTCTCTACCTGGAAGCCATGCAGACCATTCTGCCCAAGCTCGACAAGAAGTTTTTTGTGGACGCCGATCAGAAGAATTTTCTCCCGTTGCTGAACCTCGGGACCTCGGAAGGAGTGAAAAAATGAAACTAAAAGCACTCATTATTCCCGTCATTATTATCGTGGCTGGCCTGTTTTTAGGCGCTTATGTCGTCAGTGAAACCGAACAGGTAATCATCACCCAGTTCGGCAAAGCCGTTGGAGAGCCCAAAACCGCCCCGGGCCTCTATTTTAAAATTCCGGTCGTTCAACAGGCCAACTTTTTCCCCAAGAACCTCCTGGAGTGGGACGGAGACCCGGGCCAGGTACCCACCTTGGATAAAACCTTTATCTATGTGGACACCTTTGCACGATGGAAAATCGTGAACCCGCTTAAATTCTTTGAAACCGTGAACAACGTCATGGGGGCCCAGGCCCGTTTGGACGACATCATCGACCCGGCGGTCAGGAATTTCATTACCTCCTATCCCCTTATTGAAACCGTCAGGGATACCAACCGGGAGTTGGACACTTTCGAGGTGGGCCTCGGCCACACCAAAGAAGAAGCTCGAGCCCTGGGTAAAATCACCACGGGAAGGGGAAAAATCACCAAAGGCATCATGGACCAGGCCCAGCCCAAACTGAAGGATTTCGGCATCGAACTGGTGGACGTACAGATCAAGCGATTGAACTACGTGGAACAGGTTCGAAAATCCGTTTACGCACGAATGATCGCGGAACGAAAACAGATTGCCGAAAAATTTCGCTCAGAAGGTGAAGGAGAAGCGCGTGTTATCGAGGGAAACCGGGACAAGGAACTCAAAAAAATCACATCAGAAGCGTACAAAACCGCCCAGGAGATTATGGGAAAAGCGGACGCCAAATCCACCATGATCTATGCCCAGGCCTATGAAAAAGACCCGGATTTTTACTCTTTTGTGAAATCCCTGGATGTGTACCAAAACGCCATGGACAACAAGAGCTTCCTGCTCCTTTCGACGGAATCGGATTTCTTGAGGTATTTCAAGGGCTATGGTCCCTACAATCAACTCAGCCCCGGCAACAATTAACATTTCACCACCAGAAGAAGGGATTTTATCATGGTAAGAACAGAGATTTCACTTTTCCTGGAAAACATCCCCGGTGAACTGGCCAAGCTGACAGCCATGCTTGAGGAAGCCGGGATGAATATTGACGCACTGACCATTCAGGACGCATCCGAATATGTTCAGACCCTTTTCAAGGCAAGGGGCAAATCCCTCAAACGGGTGGCGTCCGCTGCAAGCTATGGGTCCATGAAGAAAGATTCCGCGGATTATGCCCTCATACGACTCCTGACGGAAAACACGGACAAAGTCATCGATCTGCTGTCCCAAAAAGGCTACCTTTTTGACATTCTTCCGGTGATCGCCCTGGAAATTGAGAACCGACCGGGAAGCCTGGCGGAAATGGCCAGAAAATTCGGGGAGGAAGGCATTAATATCAATTACGTCTATGGCTCCGCAATGGCTGACAGCCAGAAGGCGTTATTTGTCTTCAGCCCGGAAGATATCGAAATGGCGGCCCGGATTTTCAACGAACCAGTGTCCGTCCACAAATGAGAAAATTTGTTCGAGTTCAAGGAAGGCGATAATTGTAACCACAGGAATACACATGAGTATTTCGAGGATTACGATTTGAGCCTGACGCCGAAATCGGGCAAATTGGCCATTTATGGATGGGCACGAGCCAGATCAACAATCTTAAGTTGCACATTTTCGGTTCCCTGCCATCGGTTTATTTCGGGTGTAAACAGAAGGTCGATTGAGACGCCTTTAAGGGGATGGTGGCTCCCAAGTCTGAATCCGATGGCATCGAGCACCTGTTCCCCCTGCCCAAGCCGCAGCTTGAGATGCCTTTCACCCACAACCCTGGAGTCAAAAACCTTTACGGAACGGGCCATAAAAACAGGTTCCGGATTTCCCTCTCCAAAAGGGGCAAGGAGGTTGATCTGATTTATGACATCCGGGGTGATGTTCCTGAGGAGAAGTTCCGAATCCACGCTGATACTGGGAATTAAATCCTCTGGATGGAGATGGTCTTCAGCCTCTGTTTCGAGATCTTCGCTGAGTTTTTCCAAACGATTTTCCGGTAGTGTAAACCCCGCCGCGTGATAGTGCCCGCCGAATTTATCAAAACAATCGGACATCTTTTTCATGGCGCCATAAAGATCGAACCCGTCGATGCTCCTCCCGGAGCCAACGGCAAGGCCGTCCTTAATAGCAGCCATCATGACAGGCTTGTGATATCGGTCCACAAGGCGCGACGCCACAATGCCCAGAACGCCTGTGTGCCACTTTTCTGAACTCAGCACAAGGGTGCGTCTGCCTTCCATCTGATCATCCATCATGGCCATGGCCTGTTCAAGGATCTCCTGCTCCAGGGCCTGACGTCGAACATTTGCCGCATCGATCTTGTTGGCCAGGACGTGCGCTTCAGATTGATTTTCACTCATGAGCACCTGCAACCCCATACGCGAATCCCCCATACGACCGGGCGCGTTGAGCCGGGGGGCCACCCTGTAAGCCAGATCATCGGAAGAAACATCCGTCATACCAACGCTCGCCACATTCATTATGGCGCGGATTCCCGGCCATATGGAGTGGGCCATGCGAGCCACGCCAACGGAAACCAGCATTCGGTTCTGTCCCAACAACGGCACACGATCCGCCATGGTGCCCAAGGCCGCAAGATCCAGGTAGTCTCTCAAATCCGGCTCGATTCCGGACTTGAACCATCCCTTTTTCCGCAATGCCGCACGAAGCCCCACAGCCAGAAAAAAAGAGACCCCGACGCCGGAAAGGTCTTTAAACGGGAAGGAACAACCGGGTTGATGGGGATTCACCACCGGACATTGCGCCTGAAATCCGATTGGCATGAGGTGATGATCCGTGATGACCACATCCATCCCCAGGTTTTGCGCCAGCTTCACCTCCCTGTCATTGGAAATCCCGCAATCAACCGTAATGATCAAACCCGTCCCGTTTTCGTGAATCTGTTTCACCGCCGTTTCATTCAGGCCATACCCTTCATTCATCCTGTCGGGCACATAAGTTGCCACGGAAATTCCCAGATGGGACAGGAAGGTCGCCAGCAAGGCGGTGGCGGTGAGACCGTCTGCATCGTAATCGCCGTAAACGGTGATTTTCTGGCGTTCCTCCATGGCCAGTAAAATGGTCTTAATGGCTTCGTCCATCCCTTTCATGCCCATGGGGTCAATCATTTGAGATAAACGGGGAAATAAAAAGGCATCAATGGCAGGAATGTCGGTGAGGCCGCGGTTCACCAGAAGCTGCGCCTGGAGAGGCGTCACCCCGGCTTCACTGACGAGACGCGGCACAAGTGATGATTCGGGTTTTAATTTCCAAGTCTTTCGCTTGGGCGAGGATTTCATTGCGGATTGCGGAATGCGGATTGCGGATTGCCGTTAAGGAGTTCTTCGATGGCTTCAACATCACCCGGAACATCCACCTCGATGGAATCGTACGAGGTTTCCGGAACACTGATGCTGTATCCGTTTTCTAAAGCCCGCAACTGCTCCAGCTTCTCCAATGATTCGAGTCTCCCTTCGGGAAGGGCTGTGAACTTAAGCAGAAAATTCATCCTGAAACAATAGAAGCCCAGATGCTTGAAATGGATCTGGCCCGGATTCACGTCCCGGCAGAAAGGAATGGGACACCGGGAAAAATAGAGGGCAAGTCCCTGGTTATCCGTCACCACTTTCACATGGTTGGGATTGGTCACATCCCCCTCATCCCGAATTCGACATTTAAGGGTACCCATGGGGATGGATTCGTCTGCTATGAGGGGTTCAATCATGGCGGAAATCACTTCGGGCTGAAAAGCCGGCTGATCCCCCTGAATGTTCACGACCAGATCCCGGTCCTTCACACCAATCTTTTGAGCCGCTTCCGCAATTCGATCTGTTCCGGAGACATGATCGGGGCGCGTCATTAAGCCTTTGCCCCCAAAGCCCTTGACACATTCCAGGATACGGTCGTCATCAGTGGCCACATAAACCGCTGAAAGTTCGGAGCACACCAGGGCCCGTTCGTAAGTGTGCTGAATCATGGGTTTACCGGCAATCATGGCCAGGGGTTTTCCCGGAAAACGGCTGGATTGGTATCTTGCGGGTATAAATGCATAAGTTTTCATTTCAGAGGTCAAGGCTCCGTATAGCTCGCGCAAGCCGACTCCGACTCCCAGGCCGTCACCTTGCTCACGTGAATCCCCTCGATGTTCAGACATTCACCCAGGGTCTTGAAAATATGGCGGGCAATATTTTCAGATGAGGGCTCGATGGACTTAAACATGTCAATTTCATTTAAAAATTTATGGTCCAATTCATCAATGATCTGTTTTGTATGATCCTTGATGACCCTGAAATCCACCAGCAGTCCATCATCTCCCAGGCGGTCACCCGCCACCGCCACTTCCACCTTCCAGTTGTGACCGTGCAAATTTTC
>CAZPQA010000142.1:0-6977 GCA_964588535.1 uncultured Desulfobacteraceae bacterium | reverse complement strand
TTTTGGCTTATGATCTCCATCTATTGGAATCCAGCAATCTCTGGGACTACCTGGTAGACCCGATTCTGGTTCTCGTGGCCATTGCGGGACTAACCATAACCATGGTTAAATTGTGGATTGGTAACGATCCGGAAAAGCGGGGTACGCAATCAACTTGAACCGTACCTGAATGTTATGGTACAACTCCGCATTCCACAATCCGAAATCCCCAATCCAAATGACACTATACAGATATATATTCAGGGAAATATGGCCGACTTTTCTGGCGAGCCTCTTTGTTTTTATCTTCATCATGATGGCAGCCCGGATGCTGTCCATCACTGAATTGATTGTAACCCGGGGCGTTCGTCTATCGCAGGTGGCCGGCATGGTGCTTTTCCTGCTTCCCGATATTTTGACCTTCGCGCTTCCGGCGGTTACACTGATGAGCGTGGTTGTGGCGTTTCTCCGCCTTTCCGCAGACAGCGAGATTATTGCCATGAAGTCTTCCGGCATCAGCCTCTACCAGATGTTGCCGCCGGTGATCGTTTTCTCCCTGATGGCTTTTGTGGCCTGCCTGGCCATCAGCGTTTTCGCCGCTCCCTGGGGAAATCGATCATTCAAAGACGTGCTATTCAAAATTGCTGAGACAAAAGCGGATCTCGGAATCAAAGAGCGGGTATTCTGTGAACCTTTTGGAAACCTGATCTTCTATGTAAACAGCTTTTCACGGGAGAAAAGGCTGTTAAAAGACGTTTTTGTGGTGGACCGACGAGATCAGGAAATGACAAACACCATCGTCTCCGACGAAGCACAGATTATCATGAGGCCGGCGGAAAGAATCATTACCCTGCTATTTATGAAAGGGACCATTTTTCTGGTTGAAAAGAGCCTTGAAGCTTCCCGAACCATTAAATTCAACACCTATGCCTTGAACATCGGACTTAAAGATGTCCTGGCTGATCTGGCCTCCAGAAAAAAATCCCCCCATGAACTTTCCGTTTCACAACTGATCGCACAATTGAAAAGCACACCGGATACCGACAGCGAATACAGCCGGGTCATGCGAGAACTTCTAGAAAAACTCTCCATCCCTTTGGCCGTGTTTTTTATGGGAATCATCGGGGTTCCCCTTGGTGCTCAAATACGGGGTCGAGGACGTTCCACGGGAATCAGCGTCAGTCTTTTGGTCTTTTCCGTGTTTTATCTGATTCTGATGATCATACGAAGTGTCTGTTCGACGGGTGCCCTTTCTCCGGTTTTCGGCGTATGGATTCCGGATTTTTTTCTGATTGTTTCCGTTATTTATCTCCTTCGCCGTGCAGCCAATGAGCGCCCGATCCATCTTCTGCCCCGACTTTCCTCTTTTTGGAAGAAATCAGGGCCCTAAAATGAAAAAGGATATCAAATGCCCTTGTACCTCTCTTTTTTCGGTATAAGCTTTGCCCTTGCACTCATATTAACGCCATTCATCAGAAAACTGGCATTGAAGTCAGGGCAGGTGGCCATACCCAGGGAAAACCGATGGCACCGTAAAGAGACCGCTCTCCTGGGCGGAGTGGGAATTTTTTCAGCCATGATCATCGCATGGTTCTCGGGCACACTGTGGGCGGGCTGGAGCACTCTCGGTCAACCCTATCTTCCCATGGTACTCTGCGCCTCAGGTATATTTCTGCTGGGCCTGACCGATGACATTTTCAACATGGACCCCCAGCACAAGCTGGCCGGGCAGGTCATCATCACCGCGATCCTGCTGTTTTTCGGTTTTCGCCTCGGCTGGACGGACTCCAAAACCCTCGACCTGTTTTTTTCCATCCTCTGGATTGTGGGCATCACCAATGCGTTTAACCTTCTCGACAACATGGACGGCCTTTCATGCGGTATCGCTTTTATTGCCGGTGCGTTTCTGTTTTTTTATCATTATCTCAACCCGTCCCCAGACACCTTTTCGGGTCCCGGGCTTTTACTGCTCTGTACGTACCTGGGATCCATCCTCGGCTTTCTGGTCTATAATTTCAATCCCGCCTCCATATTTATGGGGGATGCGGGCAGTCTCTTCATCGGCTTTGTTCTGGCCTGCCTTGCCATGACAGGGAACACGTCAGCTGCGGGCGGAGAGAGCAGCTTTTTTCACCTGCTCTCGGTTATTTTGATCCCGGTGTTGATCCTCTTCATTCCCATTCTGGATACGGGTTTTGTCAGTCTCATGCGCAAGCTTTTCCGCAGACCCATTTCTCAAGGGGGACGGGATCATTCCTCCCACCGCCTGGTCGCCATCGGCTTTTCCGAGAAAAAAGCAGTATTGGTTCTTTATGCATTTTCTGTTGCCTCGGGCCTGCTGGCCCTGGCCATAAACCGTCTTAATGCGGGCACCAGTGCCGTCCTTATCGTACTGTATCTATTGTTTATTCTTTTTTTCTGGATTTATCTGGCCAAGGTCAAAGTCTATTCAGAAAAATCCATAGTCTCTGATCATCCCTCCGGTATGATTACGCCCCTGCTCATCGAAATGACCTACCGAAGAAGACTTTTTGAAGTGCTCCTCGACCTGGTTTTGATTACCGTGGCCTATTATACGGCCTATCTTCTCCGTTTTGAGGGAGACCCCGGCCCCAATTTTGATTTTTTTCTGAAATCACTTCCCATTGTCATCGCCTGCCAGATTTTATTCTTTTTCCTTTTCGGTGTTTATCGCGGGGTATGGGAAAACACCAGTGTCCGGGATCTGATCTCCTATGGAAAAGCCATCACCGCCGGGACCATTGCCCCAATCCTGCTGCTCTTGTTTCTTTATCGGTTCTACAGTTTTTCCCGGGCCGTGTTTGTGATTTACTGGGGACTCATGTTGATGCTGGTGAGCCTTACCCGCCTCTCGTTCCGTCTGCTGGAAGAAGGGGTCCGTCGGGGAAATGAAAAGGGTAAACCCGTCCTGGTTTACGGGGCCGGGCTTGGCGGTCAGATGCTCCTTAAGGAAATCGAAACCAACAAAACCCTATCTATGACCATCAAGGGCTTCATGGACGATAATCGTGATATTCAGCGGAAAAGAGTCCGCGGTTATCCGGTGCTGGGGGGAATCGATGACCTTGAGAAAATACTGCGCGAGCAGCCTGTCAAGGAAATCATCATTTCTTTCAGAGAAAACAGTGCCGATAAAAGGAGAGAAATAAAAAAATTATTGGAAAACTTCGGTGCTGAAGTGGATGTTCGTGAAATGAAACTCACCATCAGTTAGTCACGCGGCGTCTCCGCCCCAGTTCCTGTTTATCCGCGACCTCATCCGATTCATCCACGATCTCGCGGCCCAGGATTTCTTCGAGGATTTCTTCAAGGGAGATCAATCCGGCCATATGACCGGGCAAAGGGAATTTTTAAGGGTGTGACCCCCACGAGTAGTATTCTTCGGTGACCCGGCGTGTGGACGTTTTGAAAAACCGATTAAAGAATGAGAACAAACTCAAGGGGTGCTATGAAGCGCTTAAATCACAAATCAAGGTTTGACCCCTTACACACAAATCGCAGATCGCGGTCAGGGCCAATCTTTTGGCCTGCTAACATCCGCAAACAAAATATATATTAATTTATTTGCGGATTAAACGTTTTTCTTGACAAAATCCGCAAACATAATATGATAATCTCTATTTGCGGATTCTTGGTGACTTCAGGAGGCTGATCATGTTTGTGGGCAGGCAAAACGAACTGAAACTGATGGAGGATGCATATCGTACGGGTAAAGACGAGCTTGCCGTTCTATACGGCAGACGAAGGATCGGAAAAAGCAGTCTGGTAAAACATTTTGCCGAGAAAAAATTGTCCTTTTATGAATTTGAAGCCCTGGAAGGCGAGACGACCCCTCGGCAGATTGAACATTTTTCGAAACAATTGCAGAAACAGGTTGATGACCCCATCCTGGATAGTGTCCGCTTTGAAAACTGGGAGCAGGTGTTTACATACCTTACGGAAAAGATCTTCAAAAGAAAAACCAGGACAAAAAAAATCCTCTTTCTCGATGAACTGCCGTGGATGGCCGCCGGCCGCAGCCGACTGGTTTCACTTCTCAAGTATTATTGGGACAACCATTGGAAGGGCAAGCACGTCATGCTGATCCTTTGCGGTTCTGTGGCCTCGTTTATGGTGAAAAAAGTGCTTCAATCGAACGCCCTTTACGGGCGTACCACCCTTGAAATCCTCCTGAAAGGCCTCACTCCAAAGGCAGCAGCCGATATTTTGAGTAAAAGGAGTAGGGAAGAAATCTTAAACTATCAACTGATTTTTGGCGGGGTGCCTAAGTATCTTGAGCAGATCAATCCCAACCGTTCCTTTAACATAAACATGAATACCCTGTGTTTTTCCCCCCATGGGATCATGCTCAACGAGATTGAGCGCATATTCTACAGTCAGTTCAGGGAGCCGCGGACCTATGTCAAGATAATCAATCTTCTGAAGAACGGTATCTTTTCAATGGGTGAAATCAGCACGAAAACCCGAATTCCTTCAGGCGGGGGGTTGAAACAGTATCTGGAAAATCTTGAACGGGCCGAGATGATCAGATCCTTCATACCATTTGACCGCGGCCAGAATTCCAAATTCAGAAAGTATACGCTTGGGGATGAATTTCTGGTCTTTTTTTTCAAGTATATCGAACCGAACTGGCTGGCTATAAAGGACAGCAACTCGCGAAAGCTGTTCGAAACTTTGACGCAAAGAAGTTTCCATGTCTGGCTGGGCTTTGCTTTCGAACGGTTTTGTCTCAAACATGCAGGAATGCTGGCCTCAATCATGGAGTTCGGCGATGACATACTTCTGGCTTCCCCTTATTTTGAAAGGAATGATGAGAGATTTCAGATCGATCTTTTATACAAACGAGCTGATCGCGTCATCACGATCTGTGAAATCAAACACCATAATAAGAAGATCGGGACGCAAATCATTCCTGAAATGGAACGGAAGTGCAGACTTGTAAAATTACCGCGCGGTTATGCTGTTGAAAGAGCGCTGATCAGCCTTTATGGTCCAGACAAGTCCCTTAAGGACGCAGGCTATTTTGACCATTTCGTGACACTGGATGATATCTTTGGCCCAATTTGAATTGAGGTAAGGGTCCTTCCTGTTCACACATTTTGCAGGGAGTTTGGATTGACCTATTCTTCGGTGACCCGGCGTGTGGACGTTTTGAAAAACCGATTAAAGAATGAGGACAAACTCAAGGGGTGCTATGAAGCGCTTAAATCACAAATCAAGGTTTGACCCCTTACACGAAAAGCAATAAAACGTTGCATATTGCTATTTCATACGGTATGGTCGTGTGAAATATCCTGATAGGAGGTAATTACAATGACAAGTGCAGTAAGAGTTTCCGAGGAGTTGGTACGGGAAGCAAGAATATTTAGCAAAGTTGATCAACGATCTGTAACTGGGCAAATTGAGCACTGGGCAAAAATAGGCAAGTGCGCTGAAGAAAACCCTGACCTAACTTATAACTTAATAAAGGACATCCTTATTGGTCTTGTTGAGCTTGAACAAGGTGAATCATCAGAGTACAAATTCGGATAACCGCCAATGAAAATTTTACAGGCTCGGCAATTTGAAAAAAAGGTTAAAAAATTCACCAAACAAGAAAAAAGATCGCTCGACAGGCAGATTCAAAAAATCGCTGACAATCCTGTCATTGGTTCCGAAAAAAGAGGCGACCTTCGAGGAGTATATGTTCATAAATTTAAAATAAAACATACACAATATCTGCTTTCTTATCGTTTTGCCGAAGAGAATCTTGAATTAATCATGATTGGTCCCCATGAAAACTACTATAGAGATCTGAAAAGCTATTTGAAAAGTAGATAAACAAGCAAACAAGTCTCTTACCTGCAAATAAGGTGCAATTTTCTACAAAATCAACCCAAAAGACTTGACAGTCTTATGATTTATAGCTCCAAGAAAGAGAGCAGGCGTAGGGTGGACCCTTACCGGATCTGGTTTTTCAACGGGACTTTCTACCTGATCGGTTTCTGTCATATGCGAAAGGAGGTCAGGATATTCGCCCTTGATCGGATAAAGATGCTCCACCAGACAAAGGAAACCTTCGAGGTGCCGGAGGATTTCAGTTTGGGCGCCCACTAAGCTTCTCTTAATTGCGTTATTGGCCAAAAACCCCAACGATGAATCTATGTTAAGGAAAATTTGATTTTCCGCTTGACTTTTTGCCAAATCATTACGACAATGCACATACAGTTAGTTAACCCCACCTGCGATAGTATCGCAGGTCTGCGCCTCCGCAAGGGGGCGTTCTTCTTAGAGGCACTATATGAAACCCCACCGATTGATTTTCTACATTGACGGGTTCAACCTATATTTTGGATTGAAATCAAGAGAATGGAGAAAGTACTATTGGTTGGATCTTCAAGAAATGTGCGCTCGGCTGATCCGCCCACACCAAAGCCTCGTTAAGGTTCGATACTTTACAGCCCGCATCAATCAAGCAGCAGAAGGTAAGCGGAGACGTCAATTAACCTACCTGGAAGCGATTGAAACTCTCCCTTTAGTGGATATTCATTACGGCACATATTTAGCAAGCCCTCAAACGTGTTTTGAGTGTGGTCATACCTTCATCAAGCACAATGAGAAGAAAACAGATGTAAATATTGCGGTTAAACTCATAACCGATGCAATGAACGACCTGTACGATTCAGCTGTCCTCATTTCAGCAGATAGCGACTTGACGCCGGCATTAGATGCGATCAAAGCCCACTTCCCCAAAAAAAGGGCCCTGCTCTTTTTCCCTCCAAAAAGAAGTTCATTGTCTTTGAGAAACGCCTGTCATGTATATTGCGGAGTCTTAAATAAGACGACGATTTCAAGAAGTCAATTGCCAGATATTTTAAAGAGCAAATCTGGTTATCCGCTTAAACGCCCTGACCATTGGGCCTAATGAATTCAAAAGGGGTCATCAAAAGGGGTCAAACCTTGATTAGTGATTATAGTTGACACCTGGTATTCATTCT
>CAZPQA010000141.1:0-7079 GCA_964588535.1 uncultured Desulfobacteraceae bacterium | reverse complement strand
CGCGAGCCACAAGATCGACCCTGGTGTTACTAACGACATTCATAATAATGGCTATCTTTTCCACGCCTTTCTTTGTCAGGATATGCTTTGTCAATTCTTTCACCTTGAGAACAGAGGGGTTACCCCCTATTTCACAGTAATTGGCCGGCTTACCGCCATGCTGCTTTACAGCATCAAATGCCGTAAGGGATGCGCCGCCTCCACCGATGATTAATCCCATCAGACCATCAAATTCTATCATCCGGCCGGCAACCCCTCTATGATCCAGATTATCAATTTCGGCTGCCTTGCGTTCAAACTCCGTACTTTTGCGACCCCCTTCGTACCGGTTGTCCAGAGCCAGTTTTTCGGCCTGATCCCTGTGCCGGTAAAGGGCATCATCATCCATCTCAAGATGACAATCGAGCGCGATTAATTTCCCGTCACCCGTAAGCGCCAGGGGATTGATTTCAACCAGCGTTGCATCGTAATCCAGAAAGATATCGGCCAGGCTTGAAAGGATGGCCCCCAACCCCAAAAGCATTCTCCCGGAGATCCCCGCCTCTGAGATGATCTCCCTGGCACGGTACTGGGGGAGCCTCGCCCGAACTGTAAACAATTCCTTTTGGACTTTTTCCGGCTGTGTGGCTGACAAATCCTCTATATCAACCCCCCCCTCTTGAGAAAAAATGACCAGGGGGGCCTTTGCCACAGTGTCATAGGTCACGGCTATAAAGAATTCCCGGGCAATATCTATCACCTCTTCCACAAGAATCTTTCTGGCCCTGTACTCCCTTATGGGCATTGAGAGAAGCTGGTCAATATTGTCTTTTGCCTCCCCTGAAGAAGAGGCCTGGATCACGCCCCCGCTCTTCCCGCGCCCACCCAAAGGGATTTGTGCCTTGAGCATAACCGGACCATCCATTTTGAGCTCTTCCGCAGACCCAACCACATCTCCTTCGGGTATCAGAATATTATATCGGCCAAGTAACTCCTTTGATTCATGTTCAAGCAGCCGCATGATCTTCTCCTTTCTTACAACTGATATAGGCAGCACAATTTTTTAAGATTTTGACAGGAGCCTTGAAAGATCTTTTAGATTTGTTGCTGCTTCTATTCCCCTGATATAACTAATAATTTCAGCGCCTCTTTCATCAGGAAAGACAGGGGAAATGAGGCTTTTGAATTTATGGATCAGCTCATCCCATGTGAGTGGGTTTTCGGGGTCACCTTTAGGGAATTCAATTCTTGTATGATATTGCTGGCCGTCTTTCGTTGACAGGGCCACAAAGGCCGGCCACTTTTTAGGGTAATCTCTGTCAAGTTCCGGATCCCCCACGCAATATATTCTTTTCATCATTTGTTTGATCTCAGGGGACATGATATTTTTCTGTGTGTACTCTTCCAATGTTGCCCTCCCATGTAATATTGCAACTGCCGCCCCGAATGGCATGCTGAACTGTGCATCCACAATCGATTTGGGGTTGTATTTAGACTCTTCCGGTTGGGCAACGATGGGAAATCCCGCTTTCAAAATCCCCAATTCAACTTCTTCAATATCCGAAGGGTTTAAGGTGTTTTGATGCATTATCTCCAAAATACCATCTATGGGGCCCTGTTTATACCGGCAGCAGGCATGAGGCTTAATGCTTGTCTTCATCACCTTGAAAGGATCACCCCAGTTCTTAAGAAGAGACGAGGGATCAGAATTTGGTGAATGAGATCTCAAAAACCCATATCTTCCTTCAATAATCGTCCCCGGCCCGGTGAAACCTTCACGGGCAAGAAGGGCTGCTATAACACCGCTGTGGGCGGCCCAACCTGCGTGAAACCGTTTGGTAAAGGAGCCATCCGACAAAAATTCCATGGATCCAGCGGCCTGGCTGCCTGCGATTCCCAGGGCGTTGGTCATGGCCTCCTGGTCCAATCCCAGAATCTTTGCAGCCGTTAGCGCTGACCCAAAGGTTCCGCAGGTGCCGGTTGGGTGAAAACCCTGTGCATAATGGGCCTTTGGATCGAGGGAGAAACCCAACCGGATCATGGTTTCGTAACCGGCAACGATCCCCTCAACCAACGCCCTGCCACCACATCCGGCAATGTGAGAGGCTGCCAGGGCAGAGGACATAATGGCCACAGCCGGGTGAAGAGATGCCTCGTTGACCACATCGTCAAGCTCTATGGAGTGCGCAAATGTCCCGTTTGCGAGAGCGGCATAGGTGGGATCAGCCTTCAAGGCCGTCCCTATGACCACGGCCCCTTCCCGGACCATGCCTCTATTGGAAATAAACTTCAGGACAGGGGCGCTGGACTCACTCAAGGACCCCCGTGCGGCAACGCCGAGGTAGTCCAGGGTAAGGTATTTCACCCGGTCAATGACCTCTTTGGGCAAAGCATTGTAACTCAGGTCATGACACCTTTTCGTCAATTCTTCTGTTTCTTTCATTTATAGCTCATTTTTTCATACAGCAGAGAAGATGTCGGGTGGCCGTCCTTCTCTTCCCTGCCGTAGCCAATCACTACCATCGCCTCAACCGCCATTTCATCCCTTAAGCCGAGCAGATTTTTCACATATTTCTCCGACGAAATTCCTGTCCTGTGTTCACGCATGCGGATCTGAACCCAGCAACTTCCAAGGCCTAAATCAGTGGCCTCAAGATGAACAATAAGTGCAGCGATAGAACAATCCTCAATCCATACGTCACTTTTTGTTGAATCTGCACACACCACAATTACCAGAGGTGCATTCTTCATAAATGAAGCACCATGAGGTTTTGACTGTGACAGTTCTCCTATTGTCTGAGGGTCTGTCACAATGACAAATTCCCATGGATTGAAACTCCTCGATGAAGGTGATCGCAACATTGCTTCTACGAGAGTGTCAATTTTTTCTTGTTCGACAGGTTTGTCTTGAAATTGCCTGATGCTCCGCCGTTTTTTAAGTAGTTCTATAAACATAATTTCCTTTCCCATATGAGAATTGTTCGTTATGCATTTCGGGCAGATCCGCCCATTAGCCCCACCTTACCTTTTCCCTTTTTTCATCATACTGCCCTGTATGATGATACCTGCCAGAAACAATGCCGCGAGAAGTATCGCAGAAGGGATGGCGCTGAATTGAATCGTTTGGGAAATAAAGGCGGCGCCGGCAAGAGACGACAGGACAATAAGCGTCCAGTCGAAAAGGAGATATAGCAGAACGGCACCCAAAAGACCGCCGATGATAAACGGCGCCCAGGGCAGGGTAGGCGGGGGCGCCATATTCAGCATGTTGAACAGGGAAACCGCCAGATATCCCCCGGTATAAAAACCCACAAGGAGGATGGCCAGCTTTTGAAAAAAGAGCGCCAGCAATACGCCCAGAAGACCTGCTGCAAGTGATATAATGAGAATCTGCCAGTGGGGCAAACCACTGAAATGCATGGCAGCCGTATCACTGGCGCCGATAAAGCCGATGGCGCCCACAAAAAGCCAGAAAAGCCTCTTCCCAAGAAGCAGGAGTGCAAGACCCACAATTATATTCGCGATGATCATTCTATTCCTCGGATGGACCAGCGGGCATTGACCGATTCAATCCCCTTTATAAAGAGCGAGCCTCCGATTTTTCCAATTCTTTTTTAACCGCAATCCCGATCTTTTCCAGCAAAAACGGCTTTCTAATATACACTCCTGCACCCAAGTCTTGAACCGCTTTAACACGGTCTGTTTCAGAAAACCCGCTGGCAATGATTGCTTTCTGCCCGGGATGTATTTCGAGGATTTTCCTGTAGGTGTCGAGGCCGTCTAACCCTGGGTCCATAATCATATCCAATAATATTAAATGGACCTCGTTGGTCGTCAGATATTCAATAGCCTCTTCCCCACTTGAAAAAGATACGACCGAATACCCCAACCCCTTTAACATACCGGAGGCTATTTTTCTTTGCTCTTCCACATCATCCACAACCAGAATCGCTTCACCCTTGCCCATATAATTTTTTAAAGATATTTCGGATCTCTCTTCGACCGATTTCCGGGTCACCGGGAAATAAAGGGTAAATGTCGTTCCTTTGCCTTCAGTGCTTTGGACATCGATATATCCGTTATGATCCTTTACCGTTCCCCATACCACTGCCATGCCCAGGCCCGTTCCACTTCTTCCCATCTTTTTCTTGGTATAGAACGGTTCAAATATCTTCTCCATATCCTCCGGAGCAATACCTGTTCCGGTGTCAGAGACAGTGAGAACCACGTAATCACCCTCCTTTACATCATCATAACCACTTATGGACCTGTCAATGTATCGGTTCTCCGTGGATACCGTCAGCGCCCCCCCTTCGGGCATGGCCTCGGCAGCGTTGGAAACCAGGTTCATGACGGTCTTGGAAAGGTGAGTGGATGAACCCAGGATGTTGAGGACATCTTTTTCGAGATGGGCCTCTAAATGAACAGCGGGATGGTATGATTGAAGCTTTTCATATTCGGGGCTTTTCAAGTGTTCAGCGATAGCATCATTCAGATTCACCACTTCAGTGACGACAACACCTCTCCTCGCCAATGTTAATAAATCCTGAACAACCGCTGCCGCCTTTTCTCCTGACCTTTGCATGGTCAGAATCGATTTTCTTAAAGGACTGTCTTCGGGGAGTTTTAATAATAACAATTCAGGATAACTGACAAGACCACCCAGGATATTATTGAGATCGTGGGCCACACCGCCTGCGAGGGTTCCTATGGCCTCCATCTTCTGGGAATGCTGGAGCTTGGCTTGAAGGGCCTCCCTCTCTTTTTCTGATTTTACTCTTTCAGTTATATCAATAAATGTAAAAAGATCAGCAGGCCTTCCATGGTAGGTTATGGTTCTTGAATATAGATCCCACCAAACTATTTCTTTCGTTTTTGTGAATCCCCTAAACTGGTAATTCGTGATAACATCCTCATCGCCTGCCTGCTTTTTCCGGGATTGCTTCATGACGAGCGGAAGATCGTCCTTGTACACGGTCCTGGCGTACCCGTAGGGTTCCCATCCATAGATCTCCTCCAAGGAATATCCGGTAATTTTGGAATACGTTTCGTTGGCATAGATCATATGTCCATCCTGGAGGATGCCTATGGCCAGCAATGATTGTTCAGAAATTAACCTGAATTTTTCTTCAGATTCCCGCAGCGCCTCTTTTGCCAGCCTGCGATCGGTTTTGTCGTTGGCAAAGGCAACCACCATTTGAACCTGGCCTTCCTTATCCAAGACCGGGTACGCTCTTTGCTCAAAGGCCATGTTTTTCCGGCTGTCTTCAAAACTTACGGGCTTGCCCGTGGCAAAAACTTTTTCCCATTTTTCTTTTCGAACTTCAGCCACATCAGGCGGAAAAAAGTCGTATATTCTTTTTCCGACAAATTCTTCCTTCGTGGTTCCCAGCCTGTCGCAAACGATCTGATTCGCCACATGAACTATGCCATTTCTATCAAGAAGGACTATTGTTTCCGTTGTAGCATCTAAAATAGCATTCAATTTCTTTTCACTCTCTCGCAGTGCTTCCTCAGCTTCCTTTCTTTCAGAAATATCCCGAGAAATACCTTGAACACCTACAATCATGTTCTCTTTAAAAATGAATTTGACCTGAATTTCAACCCAGATTTTGTGTCCATCCTTGTGTAGAGCTCTACCTTCAATTCTTGGGATAGTATAACGCTTCAGTTCTTCAACAGGTTTCTGTAAGAGTTTACTCATTTCGGTCGTTATCAGGGTTCTGAGTTCATCATCATAAAGTTCTAAGGCATTTTCAAATTTCATCACCTCTTCAGGCGTATATCCGCCAATATGAATTGACGAAGGAGAAATATATGTTACTTTATTGTTTAAATCCGTCTGCCATATAGCATCAATTGAATTTTCTGCAATTAATCTGAATTTCTCTTCACTTTCCTGCAGAGCCATTTCCGCCTGCTTCTGTGCAGTAACATTTATTATCATCCCATTATAATATTTCGGTTTACCCTCTGAATCAAAAACAGGATTTGAAATTGCATGGCACCATTCCCATCCTCCCTTTAGATTTTTCCAGCGAAACTCTCGATCAAACGTATCCCCATTTTGAACACTCTTTGCTTGAGCTTCAATAAGGCTTGGCAAATCATCCGGATGTGCACTATTAAACCACTCGCTAAATTCAGCTTCTGGTGAGATGCCTATTTCATCTTCGATACCCGGACTCACAAAAATCAAACGTCCACTGAAATAATTTTCGGGATCAACTTCCAATCGGTAAACTATAAACCCTTTGGCACTTTCCATGAACGAACGAAGGTGCTCCTCGCTTTCCCGCAGTGCATCCTCAGTCCGTTTTCGCATTTCGTTTTCTTTTTGCAGCTGCTTATTCGCACTGGCCAATTCAGAAGTGCGGGCTTCAACGCGTCTTTCCAACTCATCATGGGCTTCTTCCAGTTTCAGTTCCAATTCCCTTCTGGTAAGGGCGATTTCCACAAAGGCATGGACCTCTCTTTCATCAAAGGGTTTCATCACATAGCCAAAGGGGGCTATTTCCTTTGCAGCTTCAATGTACTCTGGATCATCGTGTCCGGATATAAAAACGATGGGGGTTCCCAACTCCGCCTTGATCTCCCTGGCAGCGTCTAAACCATTCATCTCTCCAGGCATTTCCACGTCCATGAGAATAAGGTCGGGGTTCAGTTCCCGGGCCATGGCAACGGCTTCTGTACCCGTTTCCGCCTGCCCGGCCACCTCATAACCCAGATCCGTGAGCATCTCTTCGATTTCAAGCCTTGTGAGCCATTCATCATCTACAATTAGAATTTTGGGCATATCAATTCCTCATTTGTACGGACCGCTTGAGCCAACCCTTGCAGCCATGTATATGATCCCTTTTTTTGGGCTGATTTTCCCTTTGAGGGTATGCATAGCTGGTAGCTGATAAAAATCACTGTTCTGAAGAAAAGCAATACGGAAATTCAAATTGTGTGTCAAGCCAAAAGGAACCACAGTGTGTGTGAAAAGCATAAATCAGTTGACAATGCCACTAAGGCCTTATACTAACGAAATGAAATTAATTTTACTGGTTTTTAGGGTGTATACATAAGGAAATGAAGGGTGTTATTCGGGTGGCAAT
>CAZPQA010000140.1:0-7151 GCA_964588535.1 uncultured Desulfobacteraceae bacterium | reverse complement strand
TGAGAATCACATTTTGAATAATGAACGACCCCGTGGCAAGCAAGCCACGGGGTATCGGAAAACACCCATTTTTACCTTAAGCGCTTTCCACAACCTTCTCAACAGCCTCATCCCGCTTCAATCCCAGCAGGTTATGGATATCGTCCAGGATGGCATAACCGCAGGGCACCAGAAGGAGGGTGATGCCGGTGGCGAATAATACACCAAAACCGAGGCTCACCGCCATGGGGATCAGGAACTGGGCCTGGATGCTCTTTTCCATGATCATGGGGCTCAAGCCCGCAAAGGTGGTCAGCGAAGTGAGGATAATGGCCCGAAAGCGGAGCCCGCCCGCACGGATCACCGATTCCTGAGCATTTGAGCCTTTCTCTCGAAGCCTGTTGGTGGCGTCGATCAACACCAGGGAATCATTGACCACCACACCCGCCAGACCCACCATGCCGAACAGACTCAATAGGCTCAGGTTTAACCCCATAATGAGATGCCCCGCAACCGCCCCCACCATGCCAAAGGGAATGGCGGCCATGACGATAATGGGTTGGCTGAAAGATCTGAAGGGGATGGCCAGAAGCGCGTAGATGCAGAAAAGGGCCACCGAGAATCCGCTTACCACATCAGCAAGGGATTCCTTCTGCTCCTTGCCTTCGCCTTCGATGGCGTATCTTAAACCGGCATACTTGTATTTCATTTCGGGCAGAATCCGGGATTCTAAATCCATGCGCACCTCGTTGGCGTTGGTCACGGATTCATCCACATCCGCCGTTACTTTTATGACACGAAGTCGCTGGGCGCGTTCAATGGAGGCATAGCCCTGCTCCATTTTCACTTCCGCAACCTGCCGGAAAGGGACTTCCAGCCCATCGGGGGTTCGAATGCGCATCTCCTCCACATGACCCAGGGAACGGCGTTCCTGATCTGGGTAACGGATCAGTACCTTGACCTCATCCTGGTCCCGTTGAAGCCTGAGGGCCTCGGCCCCGTAAAAGGCATGCCGCACCTGCTGGGCCAGGTCGTTCAGGGTCAACCCCAGGCTTCGTGCGGCAGGCTTGAGCTTCAGCTGCATTTCTTCCTTGCCGGGCAGAAAGCTGTCGCTCACATCAAACACGCCCGGGTATTTCCCCAGCTCCTGCTTCAGATCGTCGGCTGCCGCCATGAGCTGTCCATGATCATCCAGAGAAAGGTGGACCTCCACCGGGTTTCCGGCGCTGAAAAGATCGCTCTGAAACGTAATGGACTCGGCATCGGAAATAACACCGACTTTCTTTCGCCACAACTTGACCAGGTCCACGGCACTCACATCCCGCTTTTCACCTTCCAGAAGTTGAACAAACACCTGAGCCAGATGGCTTCCCGATTGCCCTGCTCCCCCGTGGGGACCCCGCCCTCGCGCATGCATCCCCACAAGAGCAATCATGTATTCCAACAATGGTTCGCCACCATCAGGCCGTTCTTTTTCCATTTCCGCGATGGTTTCCCTGGCTGTCTCCTCCAGGCGTTTCACGACCTTTTCCGTTCGGGACACGGATGTTCCCGCCGGCATGGTCACCGAACAGGTGAGGGTATCCCCTTCCACTTTTGGGAAGAAAGTAAACCGGATCAACCCGCCTTTCCAAACGCCCACGGTCAACAGAAGGATGGCGATACCCAGGGCCACTGTGGCGTACCGCCATCTCACACAGAACGTCACCAGTCTTGTATAGGGTCCTCGAATGACCCATTTGAGACCCCTGGAAACCAGTTTCTCTTTTTTGGGTTTACGCCTGCGTCTGGCCTTGCGCTCCCAGCTTCGGCTGAGGTGGGCCGGCAAAATCATTAGAGATTCCACCAGGGAACCCAGCAGCACCAGAATGACCACGATGGGGATGTTACGCATGATTTTGCCCATATTGCCTGTTCCGGACAGAAGCGGCCAGAATGCCGCCACGGTGGTCAGGACTGCAAAAACCACGGGTCTACCTACCTCTACGGCGCCATTGATGGACCCCGGTTGGGGATCCATGCCCTCTTCATATTTCCGAAAAACATTTTCCCCCACGATAATGGCATCGTCCACCACAATACCCAGCACCATGATAAAACCGAACAGGGAAATCATGTTGATGGATACATCAAACCGCGGCAACATCCAGAGTCCTGCCAGAAAGGAGATAGGGATGCCAAGCGTCACCCAGAAAGCCAGTCTCAAATCCAGAAAAAGCGCCAGCAAAATGCTGACCAGGATCAAACCAAAACCCATATTCTTTATCAACAGCTCCATACGGCTATTCAGCATGATCGATCGGTCCCTGTAAATATCGATGCCGATGCCCTCGGGAAGGGTTGGCCTGATCCGGTCCGCGAATTGCCTAATGGTTTCCGCCACGGTGAGTGCGTTCTGGTCGGCCACGCGAAACACTTCAATCAACGCGGTGGGCTTTCCCTGAAACCGGGCCGCCAGGTCCACATCTTGAAAGCCGTCGCTCAAAACGGCGATCTGCCCCAGGGTTACCTTGGTGCCGTCAGGATTGGTAAGGATGGGCACATCCCGATATTCATCGGCATAATACCGTCTCCCTTTGGTGCGGATCAGAATCTCTCCACCGGTTGTTTTCACGCGGCCCGCCGGAAGATCCAGGCTCCCTTTTCGAACGGCATCCGCGACCTTACCCAGGGTCAAGCCATACCGACGAAGGGTTTCCTCGGAGATTTCAATATGGATTTCACCGGTCTTGATGCCGGCGAGATCCGCCTGGGTAATGCCCGGGAGGTTGATAATTTCGTCCTTGATGGTCTCCGCCAGATTCTTAATGGTGGCCTCGGGGGCATCCCCGTAAACCGCCAGGCTGATGACCCGGTTCCGACGGGTCACTTCCCGTACAATGGGCCGTTCCGCCTCATTGGGGAAGGTGGTGATACTGTCCACCTCGCTTTTCACCTCATCCAGCAGTTTTTTGAGGGACCAGTCTTTCATGACCTCGATGGTGACAGTCCCCAAACCTTCCCGGGAAGTGGAATCGATCCGCTTGATGCCTGAAAGACCTGCCACCCGTTCCTCGATGCGCCGAACGATGGCTTCTTCAACCTCAGAGGGAGAGGCACCGGGATACGGTGTGGTCACCGTAATCATATCCAGGGAGAACTCGGGGAAAACCTCCACCTTCATGGTAAGACCGGTGACCACACCCGCCAGCATGAGAAACAGCATAAGCAGATTGGCAGCGACGTGGTTTTTCGCGAACCAGGCGACCATCCCTTTCATCCCTGATTTTCCTCCCTTTGTGGCACGGGGCGAATTGTCATACCGTCGGTAACCGTTTTGAGGTGGGATATGACGATCTGATCCCCGCTTTTAAGCCCCTTCTGAATCTGTACCTGTTCACCATCGATTCTTGCCACCTGGACCTTTCGATAATGGAGCCGATCATCCGAGTCCACCACCCATACAATACCCCCCTGGCGAAGGGCGCTTCGAGGAATAACCGCCAGGTCAGGTATTTGACGCCCCTTGATTTCGACCCTCACAAAAAGCCCCACCGCCAGAGGCGGCCTGGCGGCATAGGGTTTGTTCACACGAACCACCACCCGGACCATTCGGGTCCGCTCATCCATCTTTCCCTCGGCACGGACCACACGCCCCTCCCAGGAACAGTCCCTTCCCGCAAGGCGCACCCGAACCGTTGCCACAGCCCCCGGTCCATCTCCCGGCGTAAAACCGGGAACGTGAAACCAGAACAGACTCTCATCTTCCAACGGCACCACAATTTCCGCCACATCGGTAGAAAAAAGGGTCGCCAACTCTTCACCCACCCTCACATACTGCCCCAGGCCCACATCTTCCACTTCCACCCGGCCATTAAAAGGGGCCTTGATCTCTGTCCGCTCCAAAGCCAGCAGCGCGTTTCTTAAACCAGCTTGATCGGCCGCCAGCTTGGCCTTTGCCGCTGCCAGTTGGGGCTGTTTGAGCACCAGCGCCGACGGTTCCCTGGTCTTTCCCCCGGCATCATCGAGATAAAGCTGACGCCATTCTTCCTTTGCCGCCTCGGTCTCTTCCTCCGCCAGACGAAGGAGACTCTGTGCATTTTTCACTTTGGATTCCTGCAGGGTCGCCGCCAACCGATAATCCTCGGGCTCAATGCGCAACAGGGTCTCCCCTTTCTTGAAGGCACCCCCATTAATCATGGCCGGAGACAGAAAAACTACTTTGCCGCTCACCTGAGGCGCCAGGTCAATCTCTTTGACAGGTCTGACCGTCCCTTCCCCCCCAATGACCATGGCTTTTGAAGCGGTTTGGACCACCATGGTTCGAACCATGGGCAGCGGTGCCGCCATTTTCCGCTTTTTCATCTGGGACTTGCTTTCAGTGAGTTTTATCATTCCGAAAGCGCCCAACGCGATCAGGATGATGGTAAAAAGGACCTGAATAACTCTTTTTTTTGTTTTGCTCATGGTATGCCGCTCGTCTCTTTCCGTGACCGTTCAAGGTTCACAGATTACAGTTTTTTCAGCCATAAACCGATACAGCTGCAGAAACTCAATCACATTGCACCTTACACCTTATGCCTTACACCTTTGACCGATTCTCCATCACCAGATCGTATAAGAGGCCACCCCTTCCGTTTCTTTCCCCTTAACCGGGGGCAACACTGCCCAGCCGCCCCCCAGGGCCCGGTGCAGGGTCACGCGATTTGCCAGGATGGTCAACTCCACCAGCAGCAATTGATCCTCCGACTGAAATCGCGTCTGTTGGGCATTCAATACGGTCAGATAATCCACCAGCCCACGCATATATCGAGATTGTGCTACCCGTTGGGTGGCCCGGGCTTCCACCACAAAGCTCAAAACATCTTCACGACGCTCGATCTGCTTTTTTCGGGTTAGAAGCGCATTTTCCACCTCTTTGAAAGCGTCCAGAACTTTTTTTCGGTACCCCGCAACCCCTTGGGTGTATCGCGCTTCAGCGGCCCGTTGATTGGCCTTTAACCGACCCGCATCAAACAGCGGCTGTGCCAGCCCCGCAGCCAGGCTCCAGGCGGCCCCGGGGGTGAAGAGATTGAACAGTTCTTCGCTGGAATAACCATAGCTGCCCGTCAGACTGATGCTGGGAAAACGGCTGGCCTTGGCCACCCCAACCTGCGCATTCAACGACTTTAACTGGGCTTCGGCCGCCCGAATATCCGGTCTGCGCAACAGAAGCTCACTTGGCAGGCCGGGTGGTACAGGCCTGAGCTTCTTATAATAGTCCTCAGGTTGGGGATAGGGCTTTCGGGTTTTGGGATATTCCCCCATCAGCACCGCGAGGGCCTGCTGTGAAGCACCCAACTCCTGCCTGAGTTGCGGCAGATTGCCCTTTGCCTGGTTCAGAGTCCGTCTGGCCTGCCTGAGATCCAGGATGCTCGTCAGCCCCCGGTTGTAACGACGCTCCACAAATGTGACGCTTTCCTGATAATTCTTCAGACTTTGAAGGGTGATCTGGATCCGTCTTTCAAGGGATTGCATCTGTAGAAAAAGGCTGATGGCTTCCGCCACCAGGCCCTGGGACAGGGTCAAACGATTTTCTTTTTCCTGCAGCAATTGCGCCCGTGATGATTCCTCGGCTCTCGCATATTTCCCCCACAGGTCCATCTCATAGGATGCCGGCAGGGAAAAACCATACTGGCTCACGGTTCCACCAATGGGAACACCCGGGCCCAAAATGGATTCCGGTTCATGCTGCCGCATGGCATTGGCCTGCAAACCCAAGCTTGGAAACCGGTCCGCCCGGGTCTGGATCACCTGGTATTGCAGTTCGAGGATACGTGCTGCCGCCTGCTGAAGATTCGGATTGTTCTTAAGCACCTTTTCCACCAGGCCATTGATTTCCGGGTCGCCAAAGACCTCCCACCACCGGTCTTCCGGAACAACAAGTGTCGCCTTTTTAGGCCGATACTGAAACGTCTCTGGCTGGGCCAGTTGAAGATCCGGCTTCTTGAAATCCGGCCCCATTTTCATGCACCCAACCGTCAACAAACAGAAAGCCGCCAATAACCCGCAAAGCACCCCGGTTAACCTCATGGAACGTCCCCTTCCCCGGCACCGATCAAACCGCTGAGGCTGAATTGAACCACATGGTCAACCAGTTCATCTTTAAACCGGTCATCATACTGCCGGCCTGTGATGCGCATCACCGGATTTCTGGCGAAGTTGAAATGGATCACCATAGCGATAATACCCTGAATATGGAGGAGCAACGCTTCCCGTTCCATATCCCGTGTCATAAAAGGACGAATCAAATCCGCCAGCTTTCTCTGAAATGGTCCAATCACATCTCCGATAACCATTTCAAAAGCGTCCGTGGGCCTGGCCATTTCCCGAACCATCAACTGGAAGTGACGTAACCGTTCACCGTCCGAAAGGGGTCCTTTGATAAACGCTTCCGCCACCGCTTGAACAATGCCCTGGAGGGAGATCTCCTTCTGATCGCCCAACACGCCCTCGAAACGGGTCAGAATCCGCTTGGCCCTGGGTTTCCAGAGGCATCTGAAAACCTCCATATAAAGGTTTTGCTTGTTTCCAAAGTGATAATTCACAGCGGCCAGATTACAACGGGCGGCTTTGGTTATTTCTCGAACGGTCACCGCATAAAAACCCCGCTCCGCAAAGAGGGCCTCGGCCTCATACAGAATCCGGTCTTTTGGAATATTGACCTTTGTGGTCCCAGCCATACCGTTTAAACCTCCATTTAATACAAACGTATGTATTAAACATATGTTTGAATGTCAAGCGCTTTTTTTCCCAGGGCTTTATTCGTACAGAAAAAGAAAGCCCCTCCACAAGATCATTGACGGATGAAATCACGACAGGCTGGAAAAAAACGGATTAGAAAATCGCTCCCGCCGCCATCAAAGCTTCAATTTCCCATTTCCGCATATCCGTGTTCCATATTTTTGAAAGGTCTCACTATGTCAGCCCAAAACTGATTCGATACACCCAATTGATGAAAAACAAACCACCCATAATCCACCAGATATAAACCGATTTACAAAGCGGGTAGAGCCCGGATTTCATTTTAACCCCCAACAGAAGCGCGGTAGAATGCCAGATAAAAAAGATGATCATCAAACCATACACCCCCAATGACAGGGGGCAATTGCGCACCGCAAAATACCACTCACCCGCTGAAAGGGCCCAGAAGG
>CAZPQA010000139.1:5092-7155 GCA_964588535.1 uncultured Desulfobacteraceae bacterium | reverse complement strand
ATTGAAAATGGCATGGGCCCGGGCCGTTCGTCGGGCGTTAACGCTCGCCCCGATACTGGCCAGCTGGGCGGTTATGGTGGTCCCGATATTGTCTCCCAGAATCAAGGCCGCGCTCGCTTCGAAATTGAGGAGCCCCTGGCTGGCAAGGGCCATGGTGACACCAATGGTGGCGCTGGAACTCTGCAGAATCATGGTCATGATGGTGCCCACAAGAATGCAGAGGGAAATGCTGAGCATGTCGTCGGCATTAAACCGGGTGAAAAGCGCAACAAATGAAGGATGGTCTTTTAGTGGGGCAAAGCCATCCTGCATGGTGGCCAGGCCAAAAAATATGAGGCCGAAACCCAGGAGGACATCTCCCACATAAATCCATTTTCGCCGGCCCAGAAAAAATTTCAAAAGAACGCCCGCCGCAATGGCAGGCAAGGCATAGGCGGTAATTTTAAATGCAATTAACTGTGCTGTAACGGTGGTTCCGATATTGGCGCCCAACACCACGCCGGTGGCCTGGACAAAACTCATGAGCCCCGCATCCACAAAACCGACCAGCATCACGGTGGTGGCGCTGGAGCTCTGGATGACGCTGGTCACGAGCGCCCCCATGCCACAGCCCACAAAACGGTTGTTGCTCACGATGCCTAAGATCTGCCGCATCTTGTTGCCGGCCACTTTTTGCAATCCTTCCGACATGGTTTTCATGCCGAAAAGAAAAAGTCCCAAGCCCCCAAGGGACTGAAAAATAATCATTTCCATGGGCCAACAACCCCGAAATTGCATCGACTGAGATCAGTTTAAAAACCATTTTGCGTGGCCCGAAAAAAAGGCCATTCTCATTTATTTTGAGAATGGCCTCTTGTAGCAAGTATGACCCGGTGGGTCAATATGATTTGAATGAATTAACCGACTTTAAAAATGATAGCGCCGCCTGTATCTCCTGCCGCGCATCCGGTCCACAGGAAGTAACCGCCGCCCCTCATGGCAATCTCTTCAAACCCTTCTATGATATTACGTCCCGCCGTGGGCCCCTGAGGGTGTCCGTAGATCAGAGAAGATCCGTAGTTATTGAAGTTGAGTTCATCGGTTCCCATGGCATCGATGTCGAACTGCTGGGCAAAGTAGAGATCGTTCACCACAAAGGGGTTGTGGGTTTTGATGACCTTGATATCGTTGATGCTGAGCCCCGCGTTTTTGAGGGCCATCTTTGAAGCCGGCACGGGGGCTGCCGCCATGTGCCCGGGCTCGGTCCGGGAATAGCCGTAAGCGATGATCTGGATGGGGATGGCGGGATCCGCGCTCAACTCCTTTGCCTTATCCTCGGTGGTAACAATGATGGAGCAGTTGCCGTCCGCCGGGAAAGTCTGGGCGCCAAAAGAAAGTATGCCGCCTGGAATGACGGGCCTCAGTTTTGCGAGCCCCTCTTTCGTGGTGGTCATGGGCCCTTCGTCCAATTCCACCAGTTTGGTCTTTTTCCGGCTTAATTTCACTTCTGCGGGGAACATGTACCGTTTCTGAAAAGCCCGATCATCGGCCAGGGCTTCCATGTACTGCTCATACCGCCGGAGGACCAGTTCGTCACACTGCTCTTTGGTAAAACCACCGGTCTTTCCCACATTTTCAGCGGTCTCGATCATTTTCAAGCCCACGTTGGGATCACTGTTGAAATTGTCCATGAGCCAGTTTTCGGAAAGGACCTCGCCACCGGGACCATTGGGATTGGGCCATACGGTGTGGGGGCCGTTGGAGCAACGGTCGGTCATCAGGGTACAGCAGTTTTCATAAAGCCCCGCCTCCACGCCCATGGCGGCATTGAAAACGCAGGTGGCGCTGGTGGTGCAGGCCTGGCTGAGGGTGACGCCGGGAATATGTCCGGCGCCCATGATGGCGGCGGCCCAGGTGCTGGCATAGAACTGGCTCTTCTGGCTGATGGTGACGCCGAAAACCAGATAATCAAACATGCCCGCATCCCAGCCCTTCTGGGCCAGCCATCGCTTTTTGGTATTGCCGGCCAGAACAATTGAATTTTCGTTGGCCATGCTCCCCTGCCAACGGGTAAAGGGGGTTGA
>CAZPQA010000139.1:0-4992 GCA_964588535.1 uncultured Desulfobacteraceae bacterium | reverse complement strand
TAGTAACCGTCTTCGTCTCTTTTAACCATGTCACCGGCGGACGACCATTCCCCGATAAATGCCTCTTTGGTCTTTTCCGGCTCTTTCAGGTATTCCTTGAACAGCATGGGCGTCCGATAGAATAATTCACCCACCTCGCCGTCGGGCACTTCATTTCGTTCTTCATCCAGGATTTTGATCCGGTCGGTGCCGAAAATCTCCTTGCCGATGGATCCCAGTTTTTTGAACTGATCCTCGGGCCTGAGCAGGGTCACCAGACCCCCTTCGGAACTGCCATAGGCCTCCCAGAGCTCAGCGTTTTTAAAATAGTCCATGATGGCCAGTTTGAGATCTTTCCTGGCCGGCGCCGAAGAGATGAGCAGCTGCCGAATGGAGGATACATCGATATTGTTCTTCACTTCGTCGGGAAGTCCCAGCATCATGATGTAGTGAGTGGGTACCAGGGAGGTGAAGGTAATTTTGTACTCATCTATGGTTTTGAGGAGATCTTCCGGATCAAAGCTGACCATGTTGTACACAAAGACCGGGGCGGATACCAAAGTGTAAGGGAAGGAATAAAAGATGGAATTCACATGACACATGGGCATCACCAGCATCACCTTGTCCGTGGGTTTTACGCCCATGTTGATATTGTTTAGATAGTACTGGCTAATGTTGGATTCATGGGTTCTCATAACCCCTTTAGGCCTGCCTGTGGTTCCGGATGTGTACATGATGCACCAGATATCGGCGCTGTCCACCATGAGATCCGGTTCTTCCGGCGAGGCGTTGGCCAGAAAATCCTCATAACCCACGTAACCATCCGGTACGGGACCATCTCCCATATAGATGTACCCGTTTTTAGGAATGGGCAGGTTTTCCCGGATGCTGTCGACCAGTTCCACAAAAGGTGCTTCTACCACGATGGCCTTACATTCAGAATGGTTGACGATGTATTCAACGTCAGGCCCAGCCAATCGAAACATGATGGGGACAACCATCTGGCCACCTTTGGCGCAGCCGGCGTACATATCCATCCACTCTCCACGGTTGAATGCGATGACAGCAAAGGCATCCTTATGCCCCACGCCCATATCGTGAAGTCCGTTGGCAAACCGGCAGGATCTATCATTCCATTCTTTGAACGTGAATTCCTGGGTTTTATCCTGCCACCCCAGCTTGTCGGGATAATTAATGGCATTCATTTTCACCATTGTACCCGCATGCATCCATTTGCTAATGTTCATGATAATCCCTCCCCGTATGATTGTTGATTGTTCATTGTGGGTTAGGCCGCTTCGCCATGGTTTTCCATGGCAAAAAGGGCTGCCCCGACGGCACCGGTCAATTGGGGATGTTCCGGTACCAGTATCTTTTTCCCGGTCTTTTCTTCCACCATTTGAACCAGATACGGATTATGGGCGACCACGCCCCCGGTCATGGCCACTTTGTCGGTCAATGAATCCATTTCAAGAACCCGCTTGATGACGGAATAAAAGAGTCCTTTCACGATGTCGGGCACCTTTTTCCCCTGCCGGATCTTTTCAAGGACCTCAGTTCCCGAAAAAACCGTACAATAACTGCCCAATTCTACCATTTCTTCCGATTGGCGGGCAAGCGCATCCATCTCCTCCAGGGGAATGTCCAGACGCATGGACATCTCTTCCAGGAATGCCCCGGTTCCGGCAGCGCATTTTCGGTTCATCTTAAAATTGAGACGCCGACCTTTTTCGTCAACCTTGATGATTTTGTTGTCCTGTCCCCCGATGTCAATAATGGTCATGGCCATGGGGAAGTAGTGGTAGCATCCCTTGGCATGACACCCGATCTCAGTTTTGGTGTCTGTGCTGAACGAAACATTTTTTCTGCCATAACCGGTGGAGACACAACCGGCCACATCTCTCCCCGCAGCGCCGGCCATCTTCAAGGAATCGGCCAAACCCATGTCAGCGGTCTTCCCGAAATCGGTTCCCGATTTGCTGACCGAATGACCGACGAGCTGTTTATCCCCGTTAAGAATGACGACCTTGGTGCGAGAGGCGCCAATATCGACACCTGCATAAAGTTGATGTCGCATTTTTTTAAAACCTACCGATTTCCGTAATCGCTCCTGCACCCTGCACCCTGACAACTGCCCCCTACTCCTCTAACTGTTCAATAAAAGCTTCAATATTGGTTTTGGCCTGCTCTTCGGAGTAGCACCTGAGATCACACAAATCCCCGTTGATGGTGAGCACCGGTATTTCCAGTTTACGGCTCAACCGATCCGGCATGCCGTAACGGTTGTTGGAGTTGTTGGGACAGGTCTTCGCGTCATGAAAGAGGATGCCGTCAAATTTGTATTTCTCAAAGCAATCGGTGATGTACTGCTCCTTAAAGGGCTCGTCCCTGACGATAAAAAGTTCCGTGTAAGCCCGGCCCATACTTTCAAAGGGGGCGGCCGGATCCAGCTGGTCGAATATCCAGCTGTTGCAGTAGGTGGATGCCACCACGCAGGTTTTAAGCGATGCGAATTGATCCGACAGGGGTCTCAATTTCCCCCAGATGGGCATACCCTCCCAGTAGAGACGGTGCGTTTCACCTTCAACCGCGGCCACCCCGTCTTTGATCCGTTGCTCCAGTTCCGGCAGCAGAAGCTCATAATAATCCACCGCCTCTTGGGTCCCTCGCGCCACCACGGCCGGCCCCATGTGGATGGTGGCGTCAAAAAAGGTCCAGGGAGAGGGAACGGCGCTGGCCGATTCCAGGCAGGCCCGCCAGAGTTCGGAGGTTCGCCTGGAATAGGCCAGAACCTCTTTGAATCGGTCCATGTCCAGCTTTTCTCCGGTTACAGCCTCCAGTTCGGGAACCATAGCCTCGATCTGGCTGCCGATGTCCTGGATCTGAACCGGGCCGATGGCCCCGATATCCCGGTGGGTATGGACCCCCACCAGCGGTACGTTCAGCTCTCTGGCATACCAGGCAAACCAGTCCTGGACATCACGGCACTGGTTGGTGTTAAAGACCAGCACGTCGGGTTTGGGCACCGATTCAATGTTGTACGCCATGGTGAGGGGACTTTTTTTCTGAATATAGCTTCCCACGTCACATGTCAGATATGAACAGATATCGGGTGAATAGCCCAAAGCGTTGGCATAGGGAATCAGATCCGTGGCCATGCGGGTGGCTCCCAGCATGGCGCCGTGATTCTCGGGGAAATAGACCAGAAACCCCATACCCCGCAGCAGTTCCGCCGGACCCACGCTGGTACACCAGGCGATTTTCCTGGAACCGCTCCGAGACGCCTCATCCAATTCATAAAAGTGGTCGGCCATGAGTTTTTTGCATGTCTTGGCCGCAGCGATTTTCCGGAATGTCCCCTGTTTTTGCTCTGTCATGAGGTCCCTCGTCCTATTCATCCAAAGCTTTTGCGACCATTTCGGTGATATCCATCACCTTTATTTTACCCCGGTCCTTTTTGGGAATGGCCTTGACACCTTTTTTCAGATTGTCTTTGCAGGCGGCGCAACCGGAGACAATGATTTCCGCCCCAACGGCCATGGCATCCCGGACCCTTTCGGCGGCCATGGCCACCGCCAGATCCGGGTCACTGGCCTGCATGCCGCCGCCGGCGCCGCAGCACCGGGCCTTAAGCCTGTTTCGGGTCATCTCCACATATTCCAGCCCCGGCACGCTTTGCAGCAGATTGCGGGGTTCATCAAAAATCTTGAGGGCCCGGCCCAGATCGCAGGGATCGTGATAGGTCACCTTTTTCCCCAAGTCCCCTTTCAGCTCGATCCGGCCGTCTTTCATCAGCTTTTCGAGATAATTGACCGAATGATAGATGTTGATGCCCAGATCCCCGATTTCGGGATAGAGCTTGACAAAGGTCTTGTAACAACCGGCACAGGGCGTCACCAATTCTTTGGCGCCCGTGGCTTTGATCTTTCTAATGAGCTTTTCCCCATTGGCTGCAAATCCTTCACGGTCCCCCATGAGAAACAGGGGGAACCCGCAGCAACTCTCGTTGGTGGCCAGGGTGGTATAATCCACCCCTGCCGCATCCAGCGGTTTGATCAGGCTGGGCACCATTTTCATGTCCAGGTAACTGGGAACGCATCCCATGAACAGGAGGGTTTCCGCCTGGGGTTTCAGCTGCGCATCCTTGGCCAGCTTTTTGAGGGCTGGCGGATAGATGTCGATCCGGTCTTCCCGGGCGCTGGCATAAACATTTCCGGTTTTGCTGATGTTCTCCTGTACCGCCAGGACCGGCTCGGGTGTCAGCCCTTTCTCATAGAGCTTTTCACGAACGCTTTCAACGATTTCGTCCACCTTCACCTGGGCCGGACAGAAATAGGTGCAGGCCTGGCAGGTGGCGCAGGTGTAAAAGGATTCAATAAATTCCTTGGAGGGCTCAATGGTGCCGTTTAAGTAATTAAAAGCCAGCACACTGCGACCCCTGGCATTTTTGCTCTCCCGGTGGGTAACGCTGAAGGTGGGGCAGCCCAGGCGGCAGAAGCCACAGCAGATGCAGGCCAGAAGTTCATTGTCGATACGTTCTCCAAAGGAATTGACGCCTTCGGGACGATCGATGAGCGGCTTAAAAGCAAAATGGTCGTAAATGTCGTATTTCTTTTTCTCCAGCCCCATTTTTCCGGGATTGAGAATGTTATTGGGATCCAGCGCCTTTTTGATGGACCGCATCACGTCCAGGGCCGGCCCCAATTGTTTTTCAATGTACGGTGCCCGGGCGAGGCCTGTCCCGTGTTCGGCGGTGATGGTGCCCCCCATTTCAAGGGCCAGATCGGCCAGTTCATCTGCGGCAGGTCGAAGCCGGTTCCACTCATCCTTGCTCCGCATATCGGTGACCATGGTGGTATGCACGTTTCCATCGCCGATGTGTCCGAAAGTGGTGATGAGCAAATCATACTTCTGGGATACCTCCTGGGCCCGCTTGATCACCTCCGGAATTCTGGTGGGGGGAATGCCCAGGTCTTCGGAAATGGCCACCAGCCGGTTACCCGGTTTGATTCG